>JAAAOH010000228.1 GCA_009908925.1 Spirochaetota bacterium
CTTCCTTGTCGTCTCCGACCGCTACGACCACGCCTTCCTGCGTCTTTTCCTGTGCAGTCTCAGGGATGTAGAGACCTCCCTTGGTCTTCTCTTCCTCTTTTTCGGTTTTGAGCAGGACGCGGTCTCCGAGTGGCTTGATCTTCATCTTCTCCTCCTGTTGATCTCGCATATTCGCAGCTTTCTGGAGTTTTACGATAACGCGAAAAATATAGTACCCACCGGGACCGCGGTCAAGCGGAATGTAAAACCCGATTGTGGTTCTCGTTTGCTCCGGATATCCGCAGTCGAGCCGATGGGCCGTTAAGGTTATGCTGTGAAAGGTTTTGGTTGACAGAACCTGGACTGCGGGCCTATCATTGTACACGGAACTACACCGAACGGGTTAGCAGCCGCGGATGGCGTGACACACATGCCACGGCGTACGGGCCGTACATGTGGTCGTCTGGGCTTTTTTGATACAGTATAGAGCGTCTCTCCTGTGCATGGGTTATTCTGACCCATCTTTGCATCCGCAAGAATAGGAGCCCGATTTTGGGGCTTTTAACTCATTGCGACTTATAGACTTAGAGCCCGCAAAATTCGGTGGCTTGGCATGCGGCTTGCAACCTCTATAGCGACGAGGAGGTTAGAATGCCCGCAGCAACGAAGACCAAGAGCCAGACGACACAATCCTATCCCCAGGGTACACGCGACGACGAAAATGTTCTGTCCATGTATCTGAAAGAAATCAATAAGATCCCCCTGCTCACGCGGGAGGAAGAAGATAAGTACGCGCGCGCCGCGGCAGCCGGCGAGAAATCGGCAAAGGATATGCTCGTTCAGGCGAACCTGCGGTTCGTCGTCAACGTGGCCAAGAAGTATCAGAACCAGGGGCTTCCCCTGTCCGACCTCATTAGTGAGGGAAATATCGGACTGATGAACGCGATCGAGCGTTTCGACGTGGAGAAGGGGTATCACTTCATCTCCTACGCCGTGTGGTGGATCCGGCAGGCCATCCTTAAGGCGATCTGCGAGAAGTCCCGCATGATCAGACTCCCCCTCAACCGTGCGAATGAGCTCGTTCAGATCGAGAAGGTCCGTAAGGAGATCCAGGGTCGCAACGGTGAGGATGCCGAGATGAGGCAGATCGCCGAGACGCTCAACATGGACCAGGATCATGTTGCGGATCTCATCAACATTTCGCGTGATCTGATCTCCCTCGAGACGCCGGTTTACCAGGAGAAGGACTCCTCCATTCTCGGCGACTTCGTCGAGGACGAGGGCTACAAGCATCCTGAGACCCAGCTCGAAGAGCAGTCGCTGAAGGACGACATCAACCGCGTACTCGGTACGCTGAGCGACAAGGAGGCGGAGATCATTCAATACCGCTTCGGGCTCAACGGACGCAGCCCGCTTTCGCTCAAAGAGATAGGCGATAAGTACAATCTGACCAAGGAGCGCATTCGTCAGATAGAGAAGAAGGCGCTCAAGCGGCTGCAGCATCCCAAGCGCAGCCAGTTCCTCGAGAGCTACGTCGCATAGCGGTGAGTTCCGTCCACGTACGTTTCGGCCCTCGTGTTGCATTGTTGACACGAGGGCCTTGTTCATCTTAGCCTTTTGGGAAACGAATCACATTTTCAAGTCTTGCGGGGGTAAGTGTCTTTATGGCAAAGAAGTATGTCTACTTTTTCGGAGGAGGCGAGGCCGACGGCAACGCCCAGATGAAGGAAACACTGGGTGGAAAAGGCGCCGGTCTGGCGGAAATGACCCGCGCCGACGTGCCGGTTCCTGCCGGATTCACGATTTCCACCGACGTTTGTGAGTACTACTACGATCACGACGAGACCTATCCGGACGGTCTCGAGCAGGAGGTTCAGCGGAATCTCGATCGCCTCGAGTCGATGATGGGAAAGACGCTCGGCGACCCGAAGGACCCCCTTCTGGTGTCGGTGAGGTCGGGTGCGGCAGTGTCCATGCCGGGCATGATGGACACCGTGCTGAACCTCGGGCTCAATGACGAGGCCGTCGATGGTCTGGCGCAGAAATCCGGCAACGAGCGCTTTGCCTGGGACTCCTATCGTCGGTTCATCAACATGTTCGGTGACGTCGTCATGGGCGTCAAGCACGAGGAGTTCGAGAAAGTCCTCGAGCGCATGAAGAAGAACAAGGGCGTCGAAAACGACACCGACCTCGATGCAGCCGATCTCAAGAAGCTCGTCACCCAGTACAAGAAGGTCTACAAGGAGAACACCGGGGCGGAGTTCCCACAGGATCCCAAGGATCAGATGTGGAAGACCATAAACGCCGTGTTCGGCTCGTGGAACAATCCGCGCGCCATCAACTACCGGAAACTGAACGACATCAAGGGCCTCAAGGGAACGGCGGTTACGGTCATGTCCATGGTCTTCGGAAACTTCGGCGAAGATTCCGGCACGGGCGTATGTTTCTCCCGCGACCCCTCCACGGGTGAGAAGGTCTTCTACGGCGAGTATCTCATGAATGCACAGGGCGAGGACGTCGTTGCCGGTATCCGGACTCCGATGGCCATCAAAACGCTCTCCGATCGCGATCCCAAGATCTACAAGCAGCTCGTCGAGGTGAAAGACAAGCTCGAGCGTCACTACCAGGACATGCAGGATATGGAGTTCACCATCGAGCAGGGTAAGCTCTATCTCCTCCAGACCCGAAACGGCAAGCGGACCGGTGTTGCGGCCGTGAAGATCGCGGTCGACATGGTCAACGAGGGTCTCATCGACAAGGAAAAGGCGATGGACCGCGTGACGCCGGCTCAGCTCGATCAGGTCTTCCATCCGATGATCGATCCCAAGGCCGCCGAGTCGGCGAAGTCGCTGACCAAGGGCCTCAACGCCTCTCCCGGCGCCGCGACCGGCCAGGTCGTATTCACAGCCGATGAAGCGGAGCAGTGGGTAAAGGACGGGAAGAAGGTGCTTCTCGCCCGGAAGGAGACCAGCCCCGAGGATATCGGCGGTATGCATGCCGCAGAAGGCGTTCTCACCTCCACCGGAGGCATGACCAGCCACGCAGCGGTCGTTGCCCGCGGTATGGGTACTCCCTGCGTCGTCGGCGCCAAGGGTGTCGTGATCTCGGGCAAGACCATGATGGTCGGCGAAAAGAAGTTCAAGCAGGGCGATTTCGTCACCATCGACGGTACCACGGGTAATGTCTATGAAGGCGCGCTGCCCCTCATGGAGCCGAAGATTTCCGGCGAGCTCCGCGCGTTCCTCGAGTGGACCGACGATGTGCGAAACAAGGCACGCCGGGAGGGTCTGGAGCAGGTCGGTTTCAATATCCGTACGAATGCGGATACCCCCGAGGACGCTCAGCGCGCCCGTGAGTTCGGTGCGGAGGGCATCGGCCTGTGCCGAACCGAGCATATGTTCTTCGAGGAGGATCGCATCAAGATCTTCCGGCAGATGATCGTGGCAGAGAACAAGGAGGCCCGTCAGAAGGCCCTCGACAAGCTCATGCCACTTCAGAAGGAAGACTTCGCGGGCATCTTCAAGGCGATGGACGGCCTGCCCGTCACTATCCGCCTGCTCGATCCCCCGCTGCACGAGTTCGTGCCGGCCGAGAAGGAAGCCATCAAGGAGCTTGCCGAGAGCGTGAACGTCAGTGTTCCCAAGCTCAAAGCCAAGATCGACTCCCTGCACGAGGCGAACCCGATGCTCGGACACCGCGGTACCCGCCTCGGCATTACCTATCCCGAGGTTTACAACATGCAGGTGGAGGCCATCATGACCGCCGCCTGTGAGGTCGCGAAGCAGGGCGTGAAGGTGTATCCCGAGATCATGATTCCGCTCGTGGGCACCGTGAACGAGCTCGACGTCATGCGCAAGGATGCCGAGCAGGTGGCCGAGCGCGTGCTCGAAGAGAAGAAGATGACGATCGAGTACATGATCGGTACGATGATCGAAATCCCGCGCGCCGCATTGACCGCCGACGAGGTTGCCAAGAGGGCGGATTTCTTCTCCTTCGGTACCAACGACCTTACCCAGATGACCTTCGGGTACTCGCGTGACGACATCGGGTCGTTCCTGCCGCAGTACCTCGAAGACGGTATTCTCGAGGATGATCCTTTCGCCGTACTCG
Organism: Spirochaetota bacterium; assembly: GCA_009908925.1. GTDB lineage: Bacteria > Spirochaetota > Spirochaetia > DSM-27196 > PWMO01 > JAAAOH01. Next base: position 4,090 of record JAAAOH010000228.1, read on the forward strand.
ACCAGGAAGGCGTCGGTCAGCTCGTGAAGATGGGAACCGAAAAGGGCCGGCAGACGAATCCGAAGCTGAAAGTCGGAATCTGCGGTGAGCACGGCGGCGAGCCGCGCTCCATCGAGTTCTGCTACAGGGTGGGTATGAACTACGTCTCCTGCTCCCCCTTCCGCGTACCGATTGCGCGTCTGGCGGCGGCAAAGGCCGTGGCCCACGACGAGAAGTAGCGCGCGGTCGAGGTCCGGTGCGCGCGACCTGCCGTCGCGCCCGGCCCGAATGCAGTACATCACGCATGACACAGGGCCGCCCGAACTACGGTTGGGGCGGCCCTTCTTTTTGGGATATCGGTGAGCCGGAGAGTCAAGGAGCCTGTTGGTGATGTTCACAAAAAAACCCCGCACCGAAGTGCGGGGCTCGTGCCACATGCCGCCGATCAGAATCGAACTGATGACACGGGGATTTTCAGTCCCCTGCTCTACCGACTGAGCTACAGCGGCGTGACGTATGGGCGTGAGAATATGAGAAAACCCGCAAACTGTCAAGGGAAGCTCGGGCAAAAAACCACGGTGGCGCGAGTGGCCTGCGGCAGCGGCCGGAGCGGACCGCGGGGGCGCCGGGAGCCGGGGAGCCAGGCCGACCGACGGCGTCCCGCGCCGGCATCCGCATGCCGGCGCCTGCAAGCTTGACCTGACACGGCGGCGGGGATATGCTCGGAGTCGATGGATATTAATCGGATGCGAGACGACTCGTACCGCAAGGCATCGGGTAAGTCGCCGTCTCGTAACAATTCATCCGGAACGTCTTCCAACGCCTCAGGCGGCGCCTCATCCGGCGAGTCGAGCGGCGCGGCCTCAACAGAGATGGTGCGCGGCCTGCTGAAAACCGGCGGGCCGAAAGTCGGGAAGGGTGCGTCCCGTCCCACGCAGGGAGCGGACCAGGCGGAGAACGCTGCGGCCGGGAGTGGCGCCGAGAAGGCCGCGCGGTTTCTGATGGTCATCGGTCGCGACCAGGCGGCCGAGGTGCTCCGCCACCTCGACGAGGCCGACGTGGAGGCCGTTACGCGCGAGATCGCGCGGATCGGGACGCTTTCAGGCGCCGAGGCGGAGGCGGTCCTCGAACAGGTCGGCGATGCCGCGGCGAAGGGCCGCGAGCGTCACGGCGGTCCGGCGGTCGCGAAAGAGTTTCTCATGCGCGCCTTCGGTGAGGAGCGGGGAGAGGAAGTCTACGGCAAGCTCGGCATCGGCGAGAGCGACCGCTTCGCCTTCCTCGAAGAGCTCGAGCCGCAACAGGTGGCGCTGCTCCTGAAGGAGGAGTCTCCACCCGTGGTTGCGACGATTCTCTCCACCCTCAGTGCCGCGCCTGCAGCCCGGGTGGTGAAACTGATGTCGGAGGAGCGCCGGGCGGAGGTGGTCCTGCGTATGGCCCGGATGAATGCGGTCTCGCCGGAGGTCCTCGCCCGCGTGGAAGAGGTCCTCAAGGAACGCATCAGGCGGCAGGGGAAGCTGGTTTCGAACGAGATAGACGGACGGGGCGTGCTTGCCTCCATTCTCAGGCATATGGATCTCGACGGGGAACGGGCGGTACTGGACTCGCTGGCCGAGGAAGATCCGGAGCTTGCCCGCTCGATCCGGGATCGGCTGTTCACGATCGACTCCATCCTGGCCATAGATGATCGCGACCTGCAGGAGGCGCTCACCGAGTTTACCGAGCGGGAAATTGCCTGTGTTCTCGTGGGACAGGCCGAACGGGTCAGGAGCAAGCTGCTTCGCAATGTTTCCGAGCGCCGGGCAAAGGATGTCTCGGAGGAGTACGTTCATCAGGCGGATATCCCCCAGAAGGAAGTTTCGGACGTGCAGCGCCGCTTTCTCGAGCATCTGAGAAGACTCGCGGAAGAGGGCGCCATTCTTGTCCGTAATTCCGATGACGAGTATATTTAGGCGATGTATCAGATAGGTATGGCATATCTGCTCTGGCTGCCGTCACTGTTCGGGGTGGCCGGGCTGCATCGGTTCTACATCGGGAAGGTCGGCACGGGACTCCTGTATCTGCTCACCGGTGGCCTGCTCGGGCTTGGCACCCTCTACGATGCGGTCACACTGCCGAACCAGGTACAGGAGGCGAACTACCGCCTCGGCTACCGGTACGGCGGTACGCGGCAGGTGCCGGGATCGGACCCGGTCAGTGACATGTTCGACCGAATTACGGGTTCCGTCGGGCAGGATCAGCGGCGGCCGATGTCGGTCGAGCAGATCATCCTGACGACTGCTCGGGGGCACGGTGGATACACGACCGCGACGGAGATCGCGCTCGAGGCGCAGGTGTCCGTGGATGAGGCCAAAGAAGAGCTGGACAGCCTTGTATCCAAGGGAATCGCGGAGGTGCGCGTAAAGAAGAACGGCGTGCTTGCCTACGTGTTCCCCGAGCTTCTCGATGAGGCGACGGAGTCGCAGTTCGAAGATCTATAAAGTGGGATAAATATCATGACGGCAAACGAACTACGCAGAAAGTATATCGAATTCTTTGTTGAAAAGGGCCACGCTCAGATCTCCGGGAAGTCACTCATTCCCGAGAACGATCCGACCGTGTTGTTCACGACTGCGGGCATGCATCCGCTGGTTCCGTACCTCCTCGGCGAGCCCCACCCGGCGGGTGACCGCCTGGTGAACTACCAGAAGTGTATTCGCACCGGCGATATCGAGGACGTGGGCGACCAGAGTCATCTGACGTTCTTCGAGATGCTCGGTAACTGGTCGCTCGGCGACTACTTCAAGGAAGAGGCCATCCGCATGAGCTACGAGTTTCTGACCTCGAGCGCATGGCTGGGCATTCCGCCGGAGCGCCTCTCGGTGACGGTGTTCGCCGGCGACGAGGAGGTCTCGCGCGACGACGAGTCGGCCTCGGTGTGGCGGGCGCTCGGAATTCCCGAAGAACGTATCTACTATCTCCCGCGCAGCGACAACTGGTGGGGTCCTGCCGGCGCCACCGGCCCCTGTGGTCCGGACAGCGAGATGTTCTACGATACCGGCATCCCCGGGAGCGCAGAAAGCCGGCCGGGAGTCAACGACGGCAAGTACATGGAGATCTGGAACGACGTCTTCATGCAGTACAACAAGCAGGGAGACGGAAGCTACGTCCCGCTCTCTCAGCAGAACGTTGACACCGGCATGGGTATCGAGCGTACGGTGGCGGTGCTTCAGGGCAAGAAGTCCGTTTACGAGACCGAGGTGTTTCAGCCCATCCTTCAGAATCTCGGTGACATCTTCTCGGTGAGCTACGGGAACGACGAGGAAACCGACCGCTCGCTTCGTATCATAAGCGATCATATCAAAGCGGCAACCTTCATCCTCGGAGACGAAAACGGCGTCTCGCCGTCCAACGTGGGGCAGGGCTATATCCTCCGCCGCCTCATCCGCCGCGCGGTGCGGCATGGTCGCAAGCTCCTCGGGCGGGAGGACATGTTCCTGCATCAGCCCGCGAAGACCATTATCGAGATGTACCGGGACGCATACCCCGAGCTCGGCCGGAACGCCGACAAGGTGCTCGATGAGGTCGTGGGAGAGGAGAAGCGGTTTCTCGACACCCTGCAGAAGGGCGAGCACGAGTTCGAAAAGATGCTACCGAAGCTCCTCGAAGAGCCATCCGGAGTCATCCCGGGCGAGGTCGCCTTTCGCCTCTATGATACGTTCGGGTTCCCCATCGAGATAACCGAGGAGCTGGCCTCCGAGCACAAGCTGCAGGTTGATCGTGAAGGCTTCGATGAGGCGTTCCGCGAGCATCAGGAACGCTCCAAGATGGACGCGAACCAGACCTTCAAGGGCGGACTCGCCGATCACTCGGAGCATACTACCAAGCTCCATACTGCAACCCATCTCCTGCACAAGGCGCTGCGCGATGTTCTCGGTGATCACGTTGCCCAGAAGGGCAGCAACATCACCCCGGAGCGGCTTCGCTTTGACTTCTCCCATCCGGAGAAAATGAGCAAAGAGCAGATCAAAGAGGTCGAGCGGATCGTGAACGAGAAGATCGGAGAGGATCTGCCTGTGCGCTACGAGACCATGACCCTCGAGGAAGCGCGCGAAAACGGCGCGATGGCCCTGTTTGGCGACAAGTACGACGAGGTGGTCAAAGTTTATAGCGTCGGTGACTACTCGAAGGAAGTCTGCGGCGGTCCGCACGTCTCCCGAACGGGTGAGCTCGGCGGATTCCGCATTACCAAGGAGCAATCCTCCTCCCAGGGTGTGCGCCGCATCAAGGCGGTTGTCGGTAACGGCGAGGGCCGGTAGGCGCCGGCCGCGCCGGCGCCGCGTTACCTTGTAGTCACCGAGCTGACTGATTCGCCCAGCTGACCGCAGGCGGCCGCAATGGAGCCGCCCCGCGGAAAGCGCCCCGTAACCGGATAGCCGCCCGCAAGAATGCGCGCGGCGAACGCGCTCACAGCCGTCTCCGTCGGCGGCTCAAAGGGAACCCCCTCCACCCTGTTCCAGGGAATGAGATTCACATCACATCGATCGCGCCGCGGTAGCGAGTCGACAAAGCGGCAGACCGCGGCGGCGTCCTCCTCGCCGTCGTTCACTCCGGCGAGCAGCGGCACCTCGAAGGTGACCGGGCGACCGGTGCGCTCGAGGTAGCGGGCGACGGCGGTGCGGAGGTTCTCGAGCGCCGCGGCGGCGCCGGCAGCCCCGCCGGCGAGCTTCGTCGCACCGGGCATGAGGCGCGCGCGAAGCATCGGGTCCGTGGTGACGAGCGATACCGCGAGACGGGGCCGTGCCCCGGGCAATTGCGCGAGGAAGCTCTCGGAGGCGAGGCGCTCTATTCCCTCCGGAATACCGCACGTGGATATCGTTATGCGCTTGAAGGGTATCTCCGGCCCGTGGGGATGTGCGAAGATGCGTGCCGCGGAGAACACGGCCCCGGTGTTGAGAAGCGGCTCGCCCATACCCATGAACACGATGTTGGACAGGGGTCCGAGGCGCTCGCGAGCGGCGAGGTACTGCTCCACGATCTCCTCGGTGGTGAGGTTCCGTCGGAGGCCGAGTCGGCCGGTCCGACAGAACCGACAGCCCATACTGCAGCCGACCTGCGTCGACAGGCACAGTGTGCGCCTCGGTTGTCGGTGCGGGGGGCCGGGCTCTGGGCCGCGCCCCGGGGCGGCGGCGTCGGTGAGCACAACGGTCTCCACGGCAACGCCGTCGCCGAGGCGTAGCATGAGCTTCACGTTTCCCGCGGGATCCCGGATAGTACGTTCGACCTCGGCGTTCCGCCCATGGAGGAGATTGCGATGGGCATCGAGCAGGCGGCGAAACTGTCGCGCCTCTACCCCGCAAAGTCTGTTATGGGCGGCCTGAAACAGGACGCGGGCGTGTACGGGGCCCGGAACGCTTTCGGCAGTGACGATCTCCTCGGGAAGGCGTGCAGCAAGAATCGCCGTGCTCGCGGGCTCAGCTTCGGTCGTCACGGATACGCTCGAGGATGTCCGTAATACGTCGATTGCGCTTTCCCTGTTGCGGGAAACTCTCGAGAAGTTTGACGGCATCACGCCGACGGCCCGCCTTCAGGTAGCATTCGGCAAGAGTCTCGTAAACCCGGGCATTCTTCGGAGCGGACTGTACAAGGGCTTCGAGAGACTCAATCGCCCTCGTGTAGTCTTCCGCGTCCATGTTGAGCAGTGCGAGACCGAGGACAGCGTAGGCGTCGAACTCGATGTTCAGCGCCTGTTCGTAATACTGTTTCGCAGTGTCGGGCCGCCCGATCGAGCGGTAGGCGTCGCCCGCGCGGGTGAGAATCACCTTGTTCTTCGGGTCGCGCGCAAGGATTCGGTTCCAGTACTCGAGGGCGGTCTCCGGCTCCCCGAGGCCGCGGTAGCAGTCTCCCAGCCCGAACAGCGCGTAGAAGTTGTTTGGCTCACGCTCGAGTGCGCGATTGAAGAACTCCACGGCGGTGTCGAAGCGTTTGAGCTTGCGGTAGCAGTTGCCTATGGAGGTCAGAACGCGGATATCGACTCGCGGTCCGCTGATGCGCAACATCCAGTTCCAGTAGTACAGCGCACTCTCGTAGTCCTTGAAGTCGTAGTGCAGGTGCGCGAGCCCGATAATCGCGTAGGCGTTGTTCTCCTCGATCGACAGAACGCGGTCGTAGAGCTCCTTCGAGCGGTCGAAGTTGCGAACCTTCCTGTGCGCGTCGGCGACTCGTGTCAGCACCGTCACGTTCTCATCGTCGTGCTCGAGGTACTGTTCCCACACCTCGATGGCGCGATGGAACTGCCTCATGTTCTTGTAGCAGTCGGCAAGCCCGAAGAGAGCGTAATTGTTGCGGGGATGATGTTCGAGGCATCGGCGGTAGTGTTTCACCGCCTCCCGGCAGTCGCCCCGCTTCCGAGCGGCGTCGCCGAGCCCGACAAGGGCGTAGTTATTCTCGGTGTCATGCTCGAGGATCTCGCGAAAGAGGCGCTCGGCATCAGAGAGATAATTCTCCCGAAGCAGCTGATAGCCTTCCTGAGAGATGCGCGTGATATGGGCCCTGGATCCCGGCTCCTCGTGCGGAGTGCCTTCGTCGGGGTTCAGATTATGTTCCGTCATTCTTCGCTCGACTCATGCAGCCAGTGACGTACGACGCCCGCCATCTTTTCGATCATGGCATCCGAGCGGGCGCTGTCACCAGCCTGCCAGAACATGCGAAACGCCTCCAGCGGTCTCTGCTTCTTGCGATACTGCTCGCCGAGCCGTATGAGCCCGTCTGAGTAGCGCGCAGTGAGGAATATACGCTGGGCGTCCGCAAGCTTTCCCTGGTTGTAGAGCTCATTGCCCTTTCGGATAAGGGCACTTCGTTTTTCCGGCGACAGGCGGGGGAGTTGTTCCGAGCTGACTTTTATGAAACCGGGCGCCGGTGGGAGTTTTGCGTTTACGTTTTCCATCGACCAGTTGCCCTATTATACGGTCTGGCATCGAATGAATCAAATGACACCCTTCGTCGACATCCCCGTCGCGTCTGTCCGCTCACTGAAGCTTCGACCGAGGGCTATGCCGAGAGCCTTGAAGAGTGCTTCCACCATGTGATGACTGTTGTTGCCGTAGCGGCACAGAAGATGAAGGTTGCATCGCGAGCGCACCGACAGCGCCCAGAAGAACTCGGCGAGAAGCGCCATCTGGAAGCCGCCGGAGTATGCCTGGGGATAGTCGGCGTCATACACCAGATAGGGGCGGCCACCGGCGTCAACGACGGCCTCCGACAAAGCATCATCCATCGGCACGATTCCGTGCCCGAACCTCACGAGACTCGTCGAATCGGAGAGGATCCGGGAGAAGCAATCTCCTATCACCAGGCCGACATCCTCTACCACGTGATGTGGGTCGACGTCGATGTCGCCGTCGGCCTTGACGACCAGCTTGAAGCCGCCGTGAAAGGACATCGCCTGCAGCATATGGTCGAAGAACGGCACGCCGGTGTCGATCTCGATGTCCTCGCGGGTATCGAGCGTGAGTCCCACCGAAATGCGGGTTTCCTTCGTCTCGCGGGTTACCTCAGCATGTCGTGTTGCCATACGCTACTCCTCGGGTTCGCTGCGCAGCCGCTTGAGGAAATCATTCACGCGGCGATAGTGGAACTTATAGTACGCCGGATTGGCGATGAGGTGAACGTTGATACGCTCGAGCTCTTCGCGTA
>JAAAOH010000301.1 GCA_009908925.1 Spirochaetota bacterium
CGCTGCGGTCGGGGCTGCGACTCTCGGTACTGCGCGGAGCGCTCGATTCGCGCCCGCCTGCCTGCTCCGAAGAGCTGCTGCCGGTATTTTCAGTATTTTCAGTTCGTGTTTCTTCGCTTTTCGGTGTTTCTTCAGCCATACGAATCCTCCTGTCTAGAATGGCACGTCGTCGTCGAAGCTGTCATTGTTTGCCGGTGGGGGACCGAAGTCGGGCTCGTTTCCGCCGCCCGAAGCCTGTCCGGGGCGGCTCTGACCGCCGCTGCCGGGCCCGGCCGCATTCTGGCCGCCGCCCGGGGCGCCTGGTCCGCCGAGGAGCTGAAGGTTGATGGCGTGGACTTTCACCTTGCTGCGGTTCTGTCCGTCCTGCTCCCAGCGGTCCTGCCGAAGCTCACCCTGGACGCCGACCTGTTTTCCCTTGACCATGAAACGCTGGATTGACTCCGCCTGGCGGCCGAAGAGCTCGACGTCGAAGAACATTGCCTCTTCGACCCATTGATCTCCCTGCTTGCGGGAGCGGTTCACGGCTATCGAAAAGTTCATGACCGACGTGCCGCTTGAGAGGTAGCGCAGTTCAGCGTCACGAACAAGATTGCCCACGAGCACAACGTGATTGATGCTGGTAGCCATGTCAGTCCTCCTGTCAGTCCTCCTGGCGTACCAGCAGGAACCGCAGCATATCGACTTTCAGCTTGAGATGATCTTCTGTCTGCTGGACGGATGCGGGATCCATCTCTACCACGAAGAGGTAGTAGTGGCCCTGACTCGTCTTCTTGATGGGATAGGCCAGTGTGCGACGGCCCATATCGTCTTCTTTGGTGATGGTGGCGCCCAGGTTCTGCAGCTCGGTACGCACGGTGTCCCGGCCGGCATTGAACGCCTCATCCTCGGGGCGGAAGACGCACACCGCCTCATAGGTTCTCATTAGGTCCTCCTTGTGGACTCGATCGACCATCGGACAGTTTCCGATGGTAAAGAGGTTTACGCAAGCTACTATGTGCACGCAGGCCGTGTCAAGTACGCATGCTCGGGGGTCGATAATGGTACAGGAATGACCTCTCGAGTCAACTACGACGACAACATATTCTTCGTCCACGCAATGGTGAAGTCCCTGCGCTCCGGGCTCATACTCGACGTGGATCCCGAGCTCTTCAAGGACAAGGTGCTCGAGGATATCTTCTTCGTGGACTCCACGCTCATGAAGATCCTCTCCCAGTTGCGGGACAATCCGAACCTGATCCGGCGCGCCGAGTACCTCAAGGCACTGCTACGCGTGGAAAACGCCTTCCTCGACTTCCTCGGCGACATTCTCGCCGCCGAGCGCCCCCTCGCCGAAAGCCTCACGCCCTTTTCCCACAAAGTCCGTGCTTGCCGATCTTCCCACCAGACCACCCACACCGAGCTTCAGAGCATGCTGCACCGTCCCGAAGACCACGCGCCGGAGGAGGACGTGGTATCCCAGGAGGAACTCGGATTCCTGCTGCAGGAGGACGAAGACAGCGATGAATCCGACGGCTGAGCTCGGTAACCGGTAGAACTCAAGCGCGTTCCACGCTATTCTTCACGTGTATGGACAGACTGCGCAAGACAACGATCATATGTACGCTGGGGCCGGCCGTCGACGACCTCGACAGCATGAAAGAGCTTCTCCGCGGTGGTATGAACATCGCCCGGTTCAACTTCTCCCACGGTGACCACGCGGAGCAGGCGAACCGGCTCGAGATGATTCGACGGGCAAGCGCAGAAACCGGCATACCGGTCGGCATGCTCCTCGACACGAAAGGCCCCGAGATCCGCACCGGCGTCATGGCCGATGATGCGAAGGTCGAGCTCGAGGCCGATGACCGCATCACCATCACCACCGACGAGGTGGAGGGTACCGCCGACCGAATCAGCATCACCTACAAGCAGCTTCCCGGCGAAGTCGGGCCCGGCAAGCATATCTTCGTCGCCGACGGCCTCATCGATCTCGAGGTGGTCTCCGTCGAGGGCTCCGACGTGCACTGCGTCGTTCGAAGCGGCGGTACGCTCGGAAGCCGAAAGAACGTCAACATTCCAGGCGTACGTGTCTCTCTGCCGGCGATCACCGAGAAGGACAAGCGGGATATCGCATTCGCCATCGATCACGGGATGGATTTCATCGCCGCCTCCTTCGTGCGGAAGCCCTCCGACGTTACCGAGATTCAGCGTATCCTGCAGGAGAGCGAGTGCAACATCCATGTCATCGCCAAGATCGAGGATCATGAAGGCCTCGAGAACATAGAAGAGATCGTTCGCGTCTCCCAGGGTATCATGGTGGCGCGCGGCGATCTCGGCGTGCAGTTGAGCGTCGAGCAGATTCCCCTCGCGCAGAAGCGCATAATCTCGGCGTGCAACCGCCAGAACAAGCCGGTCATTACCGCCACGCAGATGCTCGACTCCATGATTCACAACGCCGACCCAACGCGGGCGGAGCTCACCGACGTGGCAAATGCGATTTTCGACGGTACCGATGCCGTCATGCTCTCCGGGGAGACTGCGAGCGGCGCCTACCCGACACGTGCGACCGAGACTCTGCACCGCATCGCGATGGCGGTAGAAGAATCGCCGGAGTACCTCAGCCGCTGCGAGAAGTACTTCTCCTTTCACCAGAGCTCCTCGGACATCGGGCACGCCATCGCCAAAGCGGCTTACCTCGTGGCACGCGACATCGAGGCGAGCGCAATCGTCGCACCAACGATCCGCGGAAACACGCCCCGGCTTCTCAGCAAGTTTCGCCCGCGCGCGAATATCATTGCAGTGACGACCTCCGAGACCGCATTCCGGCAGCTGTTGCTGCCCTGGGGCATTTTCCCCATCCTATCCGAGCACGTGACCGACTCCGAGCTCATGATACAGAAGGCGCTACAGCGTTCATTGCACCGGGGCTATGTCGAGCGCCTCGACAAGGTGGTCACCGCCGCCGGCATCCCCGTCAACTCCCCCTTCCCCATGAATACCATCAAAGTGCACTTCCTCGGGAACATCCTCAACCGCGGCCACCGGGCGGTCGGGCACACGTGCTCCGGCCGGATCGTGAAGGCCACGACGGCCGAGGAGGCCGAGACTGCGATCAAGGGCACGGGGGATGAGATTCTCCTCACACCCACGCTGGAGCCCGAGCACCGACCCCTCCTCTCTTCGGTGATCGGCGTGATAGTCGAGGGGGAGACCTACATCTCGCCCGACGAGGCACAACAGGCAAATCCGGAGCTCGTACTCATCGCCGAGGTTCCGGACGCGGTTTCCCAGTTCGAAGACAGCCAGATCATAAGCCTCGATGGTGGTGAGAAGATCATTTACGAGGGGCTACTTTAGGATCAGCTTTAGGATCAGCACGACACGGAGCCGACAGATGACCGAACATTCCACCGTCTCATATCACGGGAAAGTCGAGGAGCTCTCACTTCTCTTCGAGATAAGCCAGCTTCTCGACCAGAGCATGGAGCTCGACCGCATCATATACCCGGTCCTGCAGACCCTCGCAGACCGTCTCGGTATGCGCCATGCAGCCATCACCCTGCTCGATCGCAAAACAGGCGAGCTCTCCATCGAATCGGCCTACGGCTACTCCTCCAGTGAGCAGGCCCGGGGGCGCTATCAGCTCGGCGAGGGAATCACCGGGAAAGTGGTGCAGACCGGACAGCCGCGCGTCATTCCCCGCATCAACGAGGACCCGCTGTTTCTCAATCGCACGGGCGTGCGCAAGGACACCGACGATCTGTCCTTCATCTGCGTGCCGATCAAGCTCGGGAACGAGACCATAGGTGCGCTGAGCGTGGACTGTGAGCCCGCGGAGGAGAGCGAGCTCGAGAGCTCCACCCGGCTTCTGTCGATCGTCACGTCGCTCATCTCCCAGGCCGTGAAACTGCGACAGAACATCCTCGAGGAAAAGCGGCAGCTCGTCGAGGAAAACACGCGCCTTCAGAACGAGCTGCGCGCGCGCTTCCGCCCGCAAAACATCATCGGCAACTCCCAGGCAATGCAGGAAGTTTTCGATATGATCGCGCAGGTGGCGCGAAGCGAGGCGACCGTGCTCATCCGCGGGGAGAGCGGCACCGGCAAGGAGCTCGTCGCTCACGCCATCCACTATAACTCGGACCGCGCCGACAAGCCCTTCATCAAGGTGCACTGCGCGGCACTGCCGGAAACAGTGATAGAGAGCGAGCTCTTCGGCCACGAGAAGGGTTCATTCACCGGTGCAATCAGCACGCGCAAGGGGCGCTTCGAGCTTGCTCACGGCGGCACCATCTTTCTCGATGAGATCGGAGACCTCGCGCCGCTGACACAGGTCAAGCTGCTGCGGGTGCTGCAGGAGCGGCAGTTCGAGCGCGTCGGCGGAAACGAGACCCTGCGCACCAATGTTCGCATCATTACCGCAACCAACCGCAATCTCGAGGAGGCGATGGAGCAGAACGAGTTCCGCGAGGACCTCTACTATCGCCTCAACGTGTTTCCCATTCACATGCCGCCGCTGCGGGACCGGAAGAGCGACATTCTGCTGCTGGCGGACCACTTCGTGGAAAAGTACGCGGAGAAGAACCACAAGCACATCCAGCGCATCTCCACGCCGGCCATCGACCTGCTGTCGAGCTACCACTGGCCCGGTAACGTACGGGAGCTGGAAAACGTCATCGAGCGGGCGGCGGTGCTAAGCATCGACGGGGTCATCCACAGCCACCACCTGCCGCCGACGCTGCAGTCCGCCGAGTCAACCGGCACCGTGGTCTCGGGTTCCCTGCAGGCGCAACTCGATAACCTCGAGCGTGAGCTCGTCATAGATGCGCTGAAGTCTACCAAGGGCAATATGACAAAGGCGGCGCAGCTTCTGCAGATAACCGAGCGGATCATGGGCTTGCGGGTGCAGAAGCACGGCATCGATCCGCGAAAGTATCGTACGCGCTCGTAGGACCGTTTTCTCTATCCTACATTTTTGTATCCTCAACCCCTCATTTCTACACATATGTAGGCTTTGCGGGCCCTCGCGCGCTGCCGGCGCGACGGTGTCCGTGCAGAAACCATCCGAATAAAGTTTGCCCCCGGCGTGAGTTATTGCGTCGTGCAACCCCGTACCGCGAAGGTTGGCACTGGAATTGCAGAAGAAACCGCAACAGGTAACTTCAAGGAGGGTATGCTTGATGAAAGCACGATTGTTCACCCTGTTCATTATCGTCGGGTTGCTTCTGGGCGGTGGCACGGCCGTAGCTCAGGAGCAGTCCACAGAAGAGGTGCTTGCGCTGTATTCTCAGGCCTTCGACATGATCTGGCTGATCCTCGCGGCCGCTCTCGTATTCTTCATGCAGGCGGGCTTCGCGATGGTCGAAACGGGTCTCACCCGTGCCAAGAATGCCGGCAACATCATCATGAAGAATCTGATGGACTTCTCCGCCGGTGCCGTCGCCTACTGGGCCGTCGGCTGGGCCCTCATGTACGGTGCCCCGAGTCTCGGAGGATTCATCGGGAGCAACGGCTTCTTCCTGTCCTACACGCAGGAAACGATGAGCGCGTACGGTGTGAGCGACATGTCGGCGATTTTCCGCGACTGGATGTTCCAGGTCGTATTCGCCGCCACCGCAGCCACCATCGTCTCCGGTGCCATGGCGGAGCGGACGAGGTTCGTCGGATATCTGATCTACAGCGTCTTCATCTCCGGTCTCATCTACCCGATCTCGGGCCACTGGGTCTGGGGTGGCGGATGGCTCGCCCAGCTCGGCTTCCACGACTTCGCCGGAAGCACGGTTGTGCACTCGGTCGGCGCGTGGGCGGCCCTCGTCGGATCGGCGGTTCTCGGCGCGCGACGCGGCAAGTACGTGCGGGTAAACGGGCAGGTCACCGTGAGGGCCATCCCGGGCCACAACATGCCGCTTGCCGCACTCGGCGTGTTCATCCTCTGGTTCGGGTGGTACGGTTTCAACGCCGGCAGCACGCTCTCCGGTACCGATCTGTCGATCGCCCACGTGGCCACTACGACCACGCTGGCAGCCTCGACCGGCGCGATCGGCGCGATGATCACCTCCTGGATGTGGTTCGGCAAGCCCGACCCGTCCGTGTCCCTCAACGGGGCGCTGGCAGGCCTTGTGGGAATAACGGCCGGAACCTGGGTCGTGAGTCCCGTTGGCGCTGTCATCATCGGCTTCCTCGCAGGTATCATCGTAGTGCTCTCGGTCGAGTTTCTCGACAAGGTGCTGCATATCGACGATCCTGTGGGTGCGGTGTCGGTTCACGGTACGGCGGGTGCGTGGGGTACCATTGCTGTCGGGCTGTTTGCGGACGGCGTAAACGACCCCGGCATCGTGGGCCTGTTCTACGGCGGTGGCGCGGCTCAGCTCGGCGTGCAGGTTATCGGCGTGCTGGCGGTTTTCGCCTACGTGGTAGTTGCTGCGCTCATTCTGTTCGGCATACTGAAGGCGCTTGGCCTGCTCCGCGTATCGGAGAAGGAAGAGCTGCAGGGCCTGGACATCGGCGAGCACGGCGTGGAGTCCTACAGCGGATTCCAGATCTTCACTTCGATGTAAAGGAGGTCGAGCAGCATGAAATTGATTATTGCCTATATTCAGCCGCATAAGCTGAGTGACGTGAAAGAGGAGCTGTACAAGGCCGAGGTCTACAAGATGTCGGTGACCAACTCCATGGGTGCCGGACAGCAGAAGGGCTACACCGAGCACTACCGGGGAGTCGACATCGAGGTCAACCTCCTCAAGAAGGTGCGAATCGAGATCGCGGTCAACGACAGTTTCGTTCAGCCGACGATAGACGCGATCGTAAAGGGAGCGCGAAGCGGGGAGATCGGCGACGGCAAGATCTTCGTCGTACCGCTCGAGGAGACGATCCGAATCCGAAGCGGCGAGACGGGAAACGCAGCCATCGGTTGAGGCTGTCCGCAGCCATCCATTGCCGGCGGGCGGGATTTCGGGGGAAACCTCGGGGTCTCGCCCGTCTTTTTGTGCCACCCTTTCTGTGTCGACCCCTTTGAGCTACAATATCGCCCGTGACGCAGGAGTTTCAGCCCCCGCGACCCACAGTCGATGAGCTCAGCGCCCGATGCACGTCGGTTCCCGAAGAGGTTATCCGACGATACGTCGAGCGCTTTCCCGAGCATTACTTCGAAACATTCGACGCAGCGGAGGTCGAGGCACATCTCACCGCCCTTTCCGACCTTTCCCCCGGGGATCCCGTTCGCGTGCTGATCCGTCAGACCGGCGATGGAGCCGAAGTGACGTTCATCTCCTACGATGCCCCCGGTGAGTTCTCCGTGCTCGCGGGCCTGCTCTCCGCCACCGGCTTCGACATCACCTCGGGTGACGTCTACACCGAAGCGAGGACCGGAGGCGACGCCGAGGCAGGCCCCGCGGCGGGCGGGAGCACCCGGGACGCGGCCCACCGGTCCCAGGCGGGCCCTCGGTCTCATGCGGGCGCCGGCCGCGGGCGCCGCCCGGGCCACGGCGCGCGATCGTGGTACCGGCGCGCGGGCTCGTTCCCGGCACCGGCTGCGCAGCCCCCCACCCGCTATATCGTGGACCGCTTTCGCGGAACCCCACGTGCCCCGTTCGAGACCTGGTCGCAGGAAGTAACCACCAAGGCAAGGGAGTATCTCGGCCTGCTCCACCGGGGCACGCAGGAAAGCTACAACGAGACCAAGCGACGCATAACCGAAGAGGTCGCCTCGGCCCTCGATCGCTTCCCCGTGCGGCAGGAACGGGCTCTCTACCCGGTGCAGGTCGATGTCGAGCCCGGAGAGACCACGACGCGGATGAGAGTAAGCGGCGTCGATACACCCTTTTTTCTCTACGCCCTCTCGAGTGCCCTCGTGCTGCATGACATGTCGGTGGAGCGGGTGGAGATCCACACCCGCGGCGAGCAGGTCGAGGACCTCTTCGAGTTTGTCGACGCCTCGGGGCGCCCGGTCAGCGATGAGCGCCGGTTGAATCAGATTCGACTCTCGGTGGCCTTCACCAAGCAATTCACCTACTTCCTCACCGTCGCTCCCGACCGCTATCAGGCCCTGCTGCGCTTCGAGCGGCTCATTCAGGACTTCCTGACCCTCGCAGAGCGCGACCGGATGGACGCCGTCCTCTCGAGTCCGAAGATCCTCCAGGACCTCGCCCGCCTGCTCGGCGCAAGCGACTTCCTGTGGGAGGACTTCATTCGCATGCAGCATGAGCAGCTGCTGCCGCTGCTCGCAAGCTCCGACGACACGGTGTTGAGTCACTCGCCCGATGAGATGGCGGACCTCCTCGCCGCCGCCCTGGAGAAGGCCGACGGGTTCGAGGAGAAACGGCAGATCCTAAACGACTTCAAGGACCACGAGACCTATCTCATCGACCTCGACCACATCCTCCGCGGCGAGCTCGATTTCTTCTTCCTGAGCTCCCGCCTTACCGCCCTTGCCGAGGCGGTCATCGAGGCCGCCTATCGCATCTGTTTCGAGGCCCTCGCCGCTCGGTACGGTACACCGCGCACCGTTGCCGGGCTCGGGGCCAACCTCGCCGTCATGGGGCTCGGCAAGCTCGGCGGGGAGGCACTCGGGTACGCCTCCGACATAGAGATGATGTTCGTCTACAGCGACGACGGCAGCACCGACGGGGGCAGCGACGGCGGCACCGACGGTGGGGAGCCGGTCCGCAACGCCGAGTTCTTCGCCCACCTCGTGAACGAGATATCCGGCTTCATCCGTGCCAAGCGAGAGGGTATCTTTCAGGTCGATCTGCGGCTGCGGCCCTACGGCGCCGCCGGTGCCAAAGCGTCGAGCCTCGCGCAGTTCGCCCGTTATTACTCCGGGGAGGCCTCGAGCCTCGAGAAACTTGCCCTCGTGCGCATGCGGCGTGTCGCAGGCCACGAAGAGTTCGGCCGCCGCGTCGAACGACTCCGGGATGACCTCGTCTACGCCGCCGACAGCATCGACCTCGCCGAGCTCAAGCGCCTGCGTGCGCTGCAACTCAAATCCAAGGGCCGGAGGGGACAGCTGAACGCGAAGTTCTCCCCCGGCAGCCTCGTGGACCTCGAGTACAGTGTCCAGATCCTCCAGGTGACCCTCGGCCGGACCAACTCGCGGCTGCGCACCCCGCGGATCCACGTTGCCCTGCGCGAGCTGGTTGCTGCCGGCCAGATCGACGCCGCCGAAGCCGACCGGATCGTGGATGCCTACCACTTCCTGCGGAAGCTCATAAACGGCCTGCGGATGCTCCGCGGCAACGCCATGGACCTGTTTCTGCCGGCGGTTGACTCCCTCGAGTACCAGCACCTTGCCAGGCGCATGGGTTACGCCGGCAGCGGTGAGCTCGGACCGGCCGAGCAGCTGCATGTGGAGTTCGAAACGCGCACAGCGCAGGTCCGCGTCTTCGTCGAGCGCGAGCTCGGCCGCGACGCCCTGCCCGGCGCACCCCTCGGTACGGTTGCGGACATCATCCTCTCCGATCATGTCGACGAGGAGCGCGTGGCTGCCATTCTGAGCTCAGGCGGCTTCCGGGACCCGGAGCGCAGCCTGCGAAATCTCCGCGGCCTCTCGGGCGACGGCACGAGGCGCTATCTCTTTGCCGAGCTCGCCGTGCTTGCCTGGGACGTGTTCACGCGTGTGCCGGACGCCGACCTTGCGCTCAATCACTGGGAGCAACTCGTGGGCGCCATCGAGGATCCCGAGGCACACTTCCGCGAGCTCGAGCGCCAGCCCCAGCGCCTGGAGATACTGCTGAGCATATTGGCAACCAGCACCTTTCTGTCCCACACCCTCTTTCGCGACCCCGACTTCCTCGTCTGGGCCACGACACCGCAGGTCATCCGCGGACTTCGCGGTGAGGAGGAGATGCGAGCCGATCTCGATGAAATCGGGGATGGGTGCGACTCACACGAGGAGTGGCTCGACGCGGTGCGCCGTTTTCGGCGGCGAGAGATACTGCGGATCGGAACGCGGGATATCTGCCTCGGCGTGGGACTGCGCGAGATAACCGCAGAGCTCTCGAACCTGGCACGGACCATTGTTGATGCCTGCCTGCAGCGGATACTGCGTGAGAGTCCGAATGCCGGCCCGGAGCGATTCGCCATCCTCGGATTCGGGAAGCTCGGCGGCAACGAGCTCAACTACAGCTCCGACATCGATCTCCTCGCCATCTACGAGCCGGACCCGGAGGCCGATCCAGGGGCGGAGCGAAACGCCTACACCGCGGTGATGACGCAGCTCAACCGCGACCTCACCGCCCATACGCTGCAGGGCTACCTCTATCGCGTGGACCTGAGGCTGCGCCCCTTCGGATCTTCCGGGATGCTGGTCTACCCCGTGTCCGCCGCCGTCGACTACTACCACCGCCAGGCTGCCGCATGGGAGCGGCAGGCGGCGATCAAGCTCGGCGCGGTGGCGGGAAACCGCGACCTCGCCGGCCGCTTCCTGGCCGCGGTGCACGAGAGCATACCCCGGCGGGTCGAGCCACAGGCGGTGACGGACAACATACGCAAGTTGCGCGAGCAGAAGACCCGCGCTGTCGAGCTCGACCCCAACGTGGTCGACGTCAAGGAGGGCCGCGGCGGCATCCGCGACATCGAGTTTCTCGTGCAGGGGCTGCAGCTTCTCGCGGTCGCCGTGGCCGGGGCCGGTAACGCCGGCGGCGCCGGGGATACGGCCGGGGCCGGTAACGCCGGCGTCGCCGGGGAGTCGCCGGCGACGACCGCGGGTTGGGGCACGGCCGACAACGCCGTTGCCGGCGGCGGCACCCAACGCCCGTGGCTCGAGGGCAATACGCTGGCGGCGATAGACTCCCTTGCCGCACGCGGGATCCTCGACGAGGAGAGCGCTGCGCATTTGCGGGAAGACTACGTGTTTCTTCGAAAGGCGGAGCACGTGCTGCAGATAGCGGCCGACCGGCAGGTTCACAGTCTCAGACTCGATGCGGAGGATACCGAGGTGGTGGCGCGGCGCATGCAGCAGGCACAGAACATCACCGAAGACTTCTGGCCGCGTCTCTCCCAGACCCTCGAGCGCGCGCACAGCCTCTACGAGCGAATACTCAGCCGCCCCGCTCGTGACGATCTATGATTTCGGGAAATTCGAAAGTTACCCGCCCGTTGTCGTCGAGCTCCATGCGCACGCGAACGTTGTCCACGAGGCCCTGAAGCAGCTCCTCGGCATCCTTGACATCGACGCCGAGTTCTATGACGACGTCCGATACGCTCAGACGACCGCCGAGCTTACTCGCAAGCTGAAACACCCGAGCCTCCGGGCTGCGGCCGTTTCGCGGCATGCCGTAGATATCGGCGAGGATGTCGCTTCCCTGCCGCCCCCGCCCGGAGACGTAGCGGTTCTGCTGCGAATCCCAGGACCGGAAGAACTGCGACCCCACGCGCACCGCAACCGCCGCGACGAACAGCGGGAGGAGAAACATGAACGGGAAGCCGAACCAGAAAAACACCTTACATCACCTCGGAGATAGTATAATGCAGCGGGCGGGAATAACAAAGAGGGAATAGCGGGCGGCCGGCGGTGCCTACAGGCGCGAGAGCCGCCCCGCCATTTCGCGGTAGCGAGCGTAGCGCTCGCCGTAGCGCTCATAGGCCTCGCGGTCGGGCGCGATGCGCTCGCGGAAATGCACGATGCGATCACTTGCCTCGAGGAGGCTGTCGCAGGCCCCGATCCCGACCAGGCCGCAGCAGGCGTTCCCGACGAGCTCGGCATCCTCCACCTCGGGCACGAGCACATCGACGCCG
>JAAAOH010000214.1 GCA_009908925.1 Spirochaetota bacterium
CGGTGAGGTCGCCTTTGTCGATACGAATGTCTTGCTCTCGGCTACGGACTCGGCGCGCCCCGATCATGGCGCAGCCCGCGCCGTTTTTGAGAAATCCATCGGCGCCGGTGTCCATCTTGCGGTCTCGGCTCAGATCATACGAGAGTATCTGGTTGTTGCGACCCGGCCGGCCGCCGCAAACGGGCTCGGAATGCGCCCGGCCAATGCGGTCCGCAACGCCGACATCTTTCAGCAGCGGACGATCCTCCTCGAAGAGACGGAGGCCGTCGCCGACCGACTCCGCGTGCTGGTTGAGCATAACTCGTTGAAGGGCACCCGCATTCACGATGCCAATGTCTGCGCTGTCATGGTGGTCCACGGAATCTCTCGGCTGGTCACGCAGAACGTCTCCGACTTCACCCCCTTCGCCGAGGTGCACGCACTCTCGCCCGAGGCGTTCGGGGCGGAGTTGCCGGTGTAGGCTGCCGGTGGTCCGCAACCTGCGTGAAACACCGGGCGCACAGCGCTTGACCACCAGGCCATCCATTCATAGCATGTATCCATGCAAAAGATGCAGATTCTGTTTCCCGAACCTCAACTTGCCCGCCTCAGGCGGATCGCTGACGCAGAGGACCGGCCGGTAAGCGAGATCATCCGCGGCGCAGTGGACTTCTGGCTTTCGCGCTACGGCGAGTCGGAGCCGAGTGCGGTCGCGGAGAGCCCGCCGACCTACAGCTGCGGCGAAATTCTCACCCCGGCGGAGGACCTGCGCAACAGGGCACACGAGGACGGCGAGCAACAGTGAACAGCATCGACACGAACATCCTGCTCTACGCCATCAATCGCGACTGCCCCGAGCACGGGGCGGCAATCGACCTGGTACGACGAGCGCTCGCCGAGCCGTCGTCCTGGATCGTGGCAGACCAGGTCTGGTTCGAACTGTATCGACTTCTGCGAAATCCCTCTGTGTTGAGCGCGCCACTTACCGCTGCCGACGCCGCTGCGACTATCGAATGGTATCGTCGGCGATCGGGATGGCTTACATGCGCCTGGGAACCGGATCTCATGCCCCGGCTCTCTGCAGTATGGCGGCGCGACGCCTTCTCGGCTCGCGTTACCTTCGACGCCGTGTTGGCAGTAACTCTCAAGGCCCATGGGGTGAGAACTCTCTACACCCGCAACACCCGCGACTTCCAAACACTCGAGATGTTCGAGGTACGCGACCCCATCGACGCATCAAGCACGTAGCACGCTGCTTCAGGAGCCCGGCACCGGATCCAGAATCGCCGCGCGACCGGAGGGAAGAAGCACCAGGCTTCCTCGCGTCGTTTCGCCGACGGTGGTCACACGCGCACCCGCCTCGAGCTCGCCGAAGGCGTCGCCCACGCGAGGATCACGCAGGAGATGCGTCTCGGCGAGGGTGCGCTCGGTGCCGACCGAATCTGCGGTGGCCAGCGCGCTCAGTTCCACATATCCCGTTTCACCGTCGGAGGTTGTGAGTCGAAGGCGATTCCCGGAGGCGCCCGTTACGCGTGCGGCCGTTCCCGCTGCCAGCTCGGTGACGAACGGCGCGGGCGGCGGCCCCGGCTCGGAC
The DNA here is from genome assembly GCA_009908925.1 of Spirochaetota bacterium. Taxonomy (GTDB): domain Bacteria; phylum Spirochaetota; class Spirochaetia; order DSM-27196; family PWMO01; genus JAAAOH01. The sequence continues at coordinate 1,574 of JAAAOH010000214.1, forward strand.
TGGAGGTCGGCCTCGGCACCGTCGAAGGTGTCGCCTGCGCCCTGGAGGAAGGGGTTTCGGTTCGCGTGGGCAACTCGGCCGCCGGGAGCTCGCGGTAACTCGGCGGGCGCGTCCACGCGGCGTGCCACCCGCGCCCAGCCGCCCACGAGCTCGGCCTGTTCGATGGCAGGGGGATCAACGAGAGGCGGGTCGATGAAGTAGGCCCAGGGATCCACAGGCCGCCGCCAGCCGCCCTGATAGATACCGATATGAAGATGCGGCGGTGTGGTGCGGGCGTTTCCGGTGTTGCCGACCGTGCCGATGACGTCGCCGGCGGTCACCTCCTGTCCCCGGCGCGCGAGCTGCTCCTCGAGATGCGCATAGTAGAGCATGATGCCGCGCTCCTCATCACGAAGCACGATGACGTTGCCACCACGGTCGCGTCGGCCGACGCGCGTCACCCTGGCATCGCCGGTTGCGAGCACGGGCGTGCCCCGCGGCGCGAAGATGTCCACGCCGTGGTGGATGCGCCGGCCACCGTCGCGGTCGTCGCCGAAGAAGCTCCAGATATCCGCGGCCGAGGCCTCCTCGACCGGAAACGCAAGCGCGGCCCCGGTCGTAATCCGCACTTCGAAGCGCCCGCCCCGCAGAAGCTCGGGTTGCAGGCGCAGCAGATAGTACTCGTTGGACCGCGCCTCAAACGCAACGAGGTTTTCCCCGTCGGGCCGACTCGCAACGAGAACGGGCTCCGCGTCGTCCCCCTCGGGGATGCGAAACACGTCGGCGAAGTAGCGGTCGTGCTCGGCCTCTATGAGGATCTCCACGCGCCGACCCCGGGACACCGGGAACCGATACCCCACGGCGCCGGGCTCACGCGGATCCAGAAACACCACCTCGGCCGCCGGCGGATCGAGGGCCGCAGGCCGCTCCATCGCACTGCGCTCGGCCGCAAACCATGCCTCACCCATTTCGGTGGACTCGAGATCGAGACGCGCGAGCGCCTCCCGGTAATTCGCGTGAGACTCGGTCGGCGAGAACTCTTCCTCGACAACCTCTTTGGCGCAGGAGCCTATCACAATGACAACGAGGGCTCCGAAGATGACAGACCGCGTAAGCTTCATACGGGAAAAGATATCAACTCTCACGGCTGTTGGACTATCGCCGATTGAGATCCGCAATCAGCTTCAGCCCGGAAAGCGTCAGCCAGGGATCGACTTCCTGGATCTGTGGGATGTGGGAGGAAACGGCACCGGAGAGACCGCCGGTGGCGATGACGGCGCTGTTGCCGCCGAGCTCCGCGTCCATGCGGGAGATGAGTTTTTCGGCAAGGCCGGTATAGCCGATGACGATGCCCGACTGGAGGGCGTGGACGGTGTTCTCGCCGATGGTGCGCGGTGGCGGCTCGAGGCTTACCTGCGGGAGCTGCGCGGTGCCGCCGGAGAGGGAGCGCATGGCGGTGTTCAGCCCCGGGGCGAAGGCGGCGCCGAGAAAGCGGCCCTCGCCGGTCACCGCAACGAAGGTGAGCGCGGTGCCGAAGTCGACGATGATGCAGTTCTTCTGAAATCGCTCATAGGCTGCACAGGCATTGGCTATGAGATCGGCGCCGACCTCATCGGGGTGCGGCGTATCGATGGTGACGTTGAGCTTCACGTAGGGGGTGACGAGAAGTATCGGCGCCTGGGTAATCCGGCCGATCGCCTCCTGGAACGTGTCGCTGAGCGCCGGGACGACGCTGCTCACGACAACGCGGGAAATGCTCTCCGGGTCGACCCCGTGCTCGCGGAACAGGCCGAGGAAGGTGAGCACGTACTCATCCGGCATCTTCTCGGGAGCCGACTGGATCCGGAAATGCTGCTCGTAGGTGTCACCGTTGTGAAGTCCGAGAACGGTGTTGGTATTCCCGATGTCGATCGCAAGCAACATATGTGACTACCGTGTCTGAAAGACGGCGCTCACCGAGCGGTCGTAGTGCACCCGGTTGATCGTTCGGCAAAAGATTTCCGAAAGGCAGCGCACGTGGAAGAACGGGAGGTCTTCGAACTCCTGTGTCTGCGGAATGGAATTGGTGACCATCACGCTCTTGAGGTTGTAGTTATCGTGGAGCTCCTGTAGGCGCTCGGCGGTCTGCGGGAGACAGAGGTTGTGTGAGGCTCCCATGTGAACTTCCTCGATGCCCTTCTCCTCGACGAGTTTCTGCACCAGCTCGAACATCGTACCGGCGCTTGCGACCATGTCGTCGAGTACAATGGCGATTTTCTTCTTTCTGAAGTCACCGATGATGTCGGTTATGACCGCCTCCTCCGCCTGGGGTCGATACTTCGAGGCGATAGCGGAGTTTACGTCGAGACGACGGCTGAAGTGCAGGATCATCTTCGTGGCGCCTGCGTCGGGCGCCACGGCGATGACGTCGGAGCGGCCGCGGAACCGCTCGTACTCGGAGGCGAACATCTGCAAAGGATCGAGCATATTGACCGGCATGTCCGCATAGAACCCGTGAATCTGCGTGGAGTGCGGATGCCATGCGACGACTCGGTCAATCCCCGCCGCCTTGGCGAGGTCGGACATGAGCTTCGCGGTGGTCGGCTCGCGCTGGAATTTCGTCGGCTTGTCCTGCCTGGCATAGGCCAGATACGGCAGGATAACGGTGATGCGATTCGCGCCGTGCTCGCGGAAGGCGCGGGCAGCAATCAGCAGCGCGAGGTAGTTGTTGTTGATGCTCCGCTCTCCCGGCGGTGCGAGAAGCGCCTGGAAAAGAAAAACGTCGGCACCACCGACGTGCCCCGGGAGTCGCATTCCCGTTTCGGTGTCGGTGAACTCCCGATCGATATTCTCGAAGAAGTCGATCTCGGCCTCGCTGCCATGGGCGCGCATGAGATCGTGGTACTTGTCGACGACCCGCCGTGCCATGTAATTGCCGTCGCGACAGCTTGCGATGAGAAGCTGTCCCTCGTTCGACTCCATCCGCCGCGCCTGCTCTTCGATGAACTGCTCAGGCAGAACGAACGAATTGTACAACTCGCTGCCATCCGAGACGGCGATATCCTCTCTATCCATCATGAGACCTCTGAGTGTGAAATCTGTAAGGATTCTGACCTTGCTCAATTGTAATCGTTAGGGCAGGGTATAGTCTACGGGCGGGTGCCGCGCGCGGTCCCCGGTCAGTGGACGAGAGGCACGTTTCTTTGTCATCTTGTAGGTCATAGGAGGTAAGATCGTGGGAGACGAACCAAACGCGGACATTCGGCGCGTAGAGAACGAGGAATGGGTACAGTCCCTCGACTACGTGATAGAGAACGCGGACCCGGACCGCGTGAAAGAGCTCTTGCAGCTACTTCAAATCCGGGCGCAGGAGGCAGGAATCACCTTCACCTGCCCCGGCACAACACCGTACATCAATACCATTCCGCCGGACCAGGAAACGCCCTATCCCGGCAGCCGCGAGATCGAGCGCCGGATCAAGAGCATCATCCGATGGAATGCCATGGCTATGGTCGTGCGAGCAAACCGCGGCTCGAGCGGAATCGGCGGCCATATCTCGACATTCGCATCGGCTGCAACACTCTACGAGGTCGGCTTCAATCACTTCTTCAAAGGCGAGAACGCCGAGGGCGGCGCCGACATCGTCTATTTTCAGGGGCACGCGTCTCCGGGGATGTATGCACGATCCTTTGTTGAGGGGCGCCTCGGCCAGCGGGACATAGAGAACTTCCGTCAGGAGCTGAGGCCGAGCGGCGGCATCCCGTCATATCCCCATCCGCGCTCAATGCCGGAGTACTGGCAGTTCCCCACGGTCTCCATGGGTATTGCACCGCTGACGTCCATATATCAGGCACGATTCAACCGTTATCTCGAGGACCGCGGTTTCAAGAACACCTCCAGGCAGCACGTCTGGGCCTTCCTCGGCGACGGTGAGTTCGACGAGCCCGAAACCATGGGCGCCATCACCCTTGCCGCGCGCGAGGGGCTCGATAACCTCATCTTCGTCGTCAACTGTAACCTCCAGCGCCTCGACGGGCCGGTGCGCGGAAACGGTAAGATCATTCAGGAGCTCGAGACCGCCTTCCGCGGTGCCGGATGGAACGTCATCAAGGTGATCTGGGGTGGCGACTGGGATCCACTCCTCGCACAGGACTCCGACGGCGAGCTGGTACAGCGCATGAACGAGGTCGTCGACGGGCAGTATCAGAAGTACGTTGTAGCCGGTGGCGACTACATTCGAAAAGACTTCTTCGGGGCGAACGAACGGCTCAAGGCGCTCGTGGAGCACTACTCCGACGAACAGCTCGAGAAGATGCGCCGCGGCGGCCATGATCCGGTGAAGGTCTACAACGCCTACCTGCAGGCGGTCAACAATACCGGTACGCCCACGGTTATTCTCGCGCAGACCGTCAAAGGATACGGCCTCGGCGAGGCGGGCGAGGGTCGAAACGTTACCCATCAACAGAAGAAACTGAACCAGGAGGAGCTGCGCACCTTCCGAAGCCGCTTCAACATCCCCATCTCCGATGACGACCTCCCGGCCGCACCATTCTACCGGCCGCCGGAGGATTCCGAGGAGATGCAGTACCTGCAGAAGCAGCGCGAGAAGCTCGGCGGCTACCTTCCCAAGCGCTCGGCGAACGCAGAGCCGCTTTCGATGCCCGAGGACAAGATCTTCAGCGAGTTCCACCAGGGCGCCGGGGACCGTGAGGTAGCCACGACGATGGTCATCGTGCAGATCCTCTCGAAGCTCCTGAAGGACAAGAACGTCGGGAAGAACGTCGTTCCGATCATACCCGACGAGTCGCGCACCTTCGGTATGGAGGCACTCTTCCGCCAGGTGGGCATCTACTCCCATGTGGGCCAGCTCTACGAGCCGGTCGACCGCGAGAGCCTCATGTACTACAAAGAGGCAACCGACGGCCAGATGCTCGAGGAAGGCATCACCGAGGCGGGCTCTATGAGCTCCTTCATCGCCGCCGGCACCGCGCATGCCACTCACGGCGTCAACATGATTCCCTTCTTTATCTACTACTCCATGTTCGGCTTCCAGCGGGTCGGGGACTTCATCTGGGCCGCCGGCGACATTCGAGCCCGAGGGTTCATGGTCGGCGCCACATCCGGCCGCACGACCCTCCCCGGCGAGGGCCTGCAGCACCAGGACGGCAACAGCCACGTGCTCGCCCTCACCATACCGAGCGTGAAGGCCTATGACCCGACCTTTGCCTACGAAGTGGCGGTCATCATGAAAGAGGGCATCCGCCGCATGTTCGTGGAGCAGGAAGACCTCATCTACTACATCACGGTGATGAACGACACCTACCAGATGCCCCCCATGCCCGAGGGCGTGGAGGACGGTATCCTCAAGGGCATGTACCGCTACATGAAGTCCGACAAGAAAGACACCGCCGACGTGCACCTGCTCGGCAGCGGCGCCATCCTCACGCAATCGGTGAAGGCGCGCCGCATCCTCGAGAAGGAGTTCGATCTGGCTGTCGACGTATGGAGCGTGCCGAGCTGGAAGGAGCTCTACATCGATGGTACGCAGACCGACCGCGAGAACATGCTCAACCCGGACAAGAAGCCGAAGAAGTCCTACATCGAGGAGTGCTTCGACGGGGTGACCGCGCCCGTCGTCGCGGCAAGCGATTACCTCAAGACCCTGCCGCTTCAGGTCAGCAAGTGGTTCCCGAGCCGCTTCACTGCGCTCGGCACCGACGGCTACGGCAGGAGCGACAACCGCGGTGCGCTCCGGGACTACTTCGAGGTGGACACGCGCCACATCGCCTTTGCAGCACTCGGTTCGCTGTACAAGGATAAGAAGATCGACAAGAAGACGCTCACCAAGGGCGCCGAGCGGCTCAACATCGACCCCGAGAAGATCAACCCGATAGATCTCTAGGCGGGAAGAGCACAGAAGAAAGGAAACGGTCATGGTAAAGGAAATACAGCTTCCGGAAATCTCTGAAACCGTCGAATCGGGAAGTGTCATGAGCCTTCTCGTCTCGGTCGGGGACGTCATCAAAGAGGGCGATTCACTGCTCGAGATCGAAACCGACAAAGCCGCCGTGGAGGTTCCCTCCCCGGCCGGCGGAAAGATTACCGAGATCATGATCTCGGAGGGCGAGGACGTCGCCGTCGGTCAGACCATCATGAAGGTGGAGACCGAGGCCGGCGAGGAGTCTGCCGCCGCCGAGGAGCCTGAAGAGAAGGCCCCCCCCGAGAAACCGGCGGAAGCTCCCGCGGCGGAGAAGCCGGCCGCGGCCGGGACGCCCGGCGCCGCCCCCGGTGAGGAGCCGGCAGCCGGGGAACCGGCTTCGAAGGCCGCCCCGCAGGCGGCACCGAGCGCGCCGACCCCGAAGCCCCCCGCACGCCCCGAAGGCGTGCCCGTCCCCGCAGCTCCCTCGACCCGGCGGCTCGCCCGGGAGATCGGTGTGGACATTCAGCAGGTCGCGGGCTCAGGCCCCGGCGGCCGCATCACCGTGGAGGACGTAAAGGCCCACGCCAAGCAGCGCCTCCAGGGTGGCGGCGCAGCGGCACCGGCGGCCGGCGGCGGGATGCCGCAGCCGGCTCCCCTCCCCGATTTCTCCCGTTTCGGCGAGACCACGCGCGAGCCCATGAGTCAGGTCCGCAAGATCACCGCCGACAACACCACCCGTTCGTGGCAGACCATTCCCCACGTGACGCAGTTCGACAACGCGGATGTGACCGCCCTCGAGGAGTTCCGGCAGAAATTCGGAAAACGCGTTGAAAAGGCGGGTGGGAAGCTCACGGTGACGGCGATGCTCCTCAAGATTGTGGCCCGCGCGCTCGAAACCTTCCCGCGCTTCAACGCGAGCCTCGACTCCCAGACGAAGGAAATCGTCTACAAGCACTACGTCAACGTGGGTGTCGCGGTGGACACCGACCGCGGCCTTCTCGTGCCGGTCATCAAGGATGTCGACAGGAAGTCGATCACCGACCTCGCCCTCGAGCTGGCTGATATGGCGGGCCGCGCGCGCAGCAAGAAGATAAAGCCGGACGAAATGGACGGCGGCAACTTCACCATCTCGAATCTCGGTGGAATCGGCGGGACCGCGTTCACACCGGTCGTGCTGCCGCCGCAGGTCGCCATCCTCGGCGTCGCGCGCTCCTCCTGGCAGCCGGTCTACACCGGCGCGGAGTTCGAGCCGCGACTCATTCTGCCGCTCTCCCTCTCCTACGACCACCGCGTCATAGACGGCGCCGACGGCGCGCGCTTTCTGCGGTGGATCTGCGACGTGATGGAGAACCCGCTCTACGCCGACCTCGAAGGGGGTTCGAAATGAGCAAGCAGACCCAGACACTCGTCATTGGTGCCGGGCCCGGCGGCTACACCGCCGCATTTCTCGCAGCGGACCTGGGGCAGAAAGTGATCATGGTGGACCCCCTGGATAACCCCGGCGGCGTCTGCCTCCACTGGGGATGTATTCCCACGAAGGCGCTGCTCCACGTCACCAAGGTCATGAGCGAGGCCGAAGAGGCGAAGAACTGGGGCGTGACTTTCTCCAAACCGAAAGTGGACGTGGACGGTGTGCGCGCCTTCAAAGACAAGGTCGTCAAGCAACTCGTCGGCGGGACGAGCCAGCTCGCCAAGCAGCGCAAGGTGGAGCACATCAAGGGACACGCCCGCTTCACCGACGCCAACACGGTCGAGGTGGCATTGAACGACGGCGGAACGGAGACCGTCTCCTTCGAGAACGCGATTGTCGCCACCGGCGCCACCTCGGCGAAGCTGCCGACGGTAGACATCGAGTCAAACCGCGTGCTCTACGCGAAAACCGCGCTCGAGCTCGAGAACATCCCGAAGAGCCTCCTCGTCATCGGGGGCGGGTACATCGGGGTGGAGCTCGGAACCGTGTTTTCCAAGTTCGGTTCCGAGGTCTCCGTCGTGGAAATGCTCCCGAACATCATGGCCACCTCCGACCCCGACCTCCGGAAGGTCTGGGAGAAGGGGAACAAGAAGACCTTCAAGGAAGTGATGACGAACACGAAGGTTTCAAGCGCGAAGGAGACCAAGAACGGGATCGAGGTCACCTTCGAGGCCGCAAACGACAAGGGAACAAGCAAGACCGAGACCTACGAGAAGGTCCTCGTGAGCGTCGGTAACACCCCGAACAGCAAGAACCTGGGCCTCGAGTCCGCCGGTGTGAGCACCGATGAGCGTGGCTACATCCCCGTCGACGAGCAGCGCCGGACCAACGTAGACCACATCTACGCCATCGGCGACATAACCGGACAGCCCCTTCTCGCACACAAGGCGAGTCACGAGGGTCGGGTTGCCGCGGAGGCCATAGCGGGCGAGAAGACCGCCTATGAGCCGGCGACCGTCCCGGCGGTGGTCTACACCGATCCGGAGATCGCCTGGTGCGGGCTTACCGAGAGCGAGGCCTCCGAGCAGGGCGTGGAGTACGAGCTTGCAAGCTTCCCCTGGGCCGCCTCCGGCCGCGCGATCGCGATGGGAACCTCCAACGGCCTCACCAAGCTCCTCGTCGACCCGAAGACCGAGCGTATCCTCGGGGTCGGCATTGCGGGCAAGGAGGCCGGTGAGCTCATCTCCGAAGGTGTGCTCGCGGTGGAGATGGCCGCGCAGGCAAAGGACCTGTCGCTGTCGGTCCATCCGCATCCCACGCTGTCGGAGACCGTGATGGAAGCCGCCGAGGCGTTTTACGGACTCAGCACGCACGTGTATCGGCCCAGGAAGAAGGGTTGATTGAACTCGGGCCTTCGGCCCGATAATATGGAAGAAGCACCACAAAAGAGCAGGCCGGTGATGCGCGACACGAGCAGTGACGTCCGCCGGTAGGGAGGACTATACCATGCTCCGAAATATGAACCATCTCAAAGAATTCGCGATTCAGGCCACCGACGGAGAAATCGGCAAGGCCAAGTTCTGCATGTTCGACGACGAAGACTGGACGGTTCGATACCTGGTCGTGCAGACCGGCTCCTGGATAAACCGCAAGACGGTGCTCATCTCTCCGATCTTTATCACCGGCGTCCGCTGGCCGGAGCATCAGGTAACGGTCAACCTCACCAAGGAGCAGGTCCGCCACAGTCCGGACCTGAACATGAAGGAGCCCATTTCGCGACGACAGGAGCGCGAATACTACCGTTACTTCAAAACTCCCGCGTACTGGACCGGCTACGGCCTGTGGGGCACCGGCATGCACCCCGAGGACGTCCTGCCGATGGCCAACAGGGAAGAACAGAGCAGGATACCCCAGCCGACGGGCCCCTCCGAAATCGAGGATACCCAGACCCATCTGCGCAGCAGCGCCGAGGTGGAAGGCTATACCCTCTTTGCGCATCGTGGCGAAATGGGAAAGGTCGCCGACTTCATCTTCGATGAGAAGACGTGGGCGATCCGCTACCTCGTGGTCACCACAGGACGCATACTCTCGCAGGGGAAGCACGTGCTCATCTCGCCGCGCTGGACCAAAGAGATCAGCTGGAAGCGACGGCAGGTCTTCGTCGATATGGAGAACGCCAAGATCGAGGAAGCACCGGAGTACAATCCCGACGAGCCGGTAACTCCGGAGTACGAGGAACGACTGTTCGACTTCTACGGACGCATTGCGCCGTGGAAGAAACAATGAGACACCGGTAAGCCAGGCCACCGGACGAGGCGCGGCTGTACACCGTAACCGACCTATTTCAGGATATTTCCCAGGCCTACCACAACAGCCCGCTCGAGGTGGGGGTGTTCCTGCTGCTCTTCGCGCTGTGGATCGGATTGCTGTTTCACTACCACTCCCGCGAACGGCGGCAGCAGCGCGCCGAGCGCATGACGGCGATGCAGGAGGCCTGGGACGAGCATATCCGCCGCCTCGAGCTTCCACCCTCCTGGGTGGAGGTTGCCGAGACGCTGTCCGGCTATCTGCGTGACCCCGATGAGAAGTATCTGCTGTTCGAGAATCAACAGAGCTTCAACCTCGCCGCGGAAGCGGCCCTCAGCGACGGCGCGGTGCGCGAGGATACCATCAGTGCGCTGCGGGTACACCTCGGCTTCTCCGTGCCCGAACAGGGTTCCCCCATATCGACTGCCAGCCTGAGCGCGGG
>JAAAOH010000240.1 GCA_009908925.1 Spirochaetota bacterium
CGTCCGAACGCGCCGGTCTCGCAGTCGAGCTCCAGGCGCGAAATGCCGTCACCCGTGGCGTTCGGGATCCAATCGTCTGCAATGGTGTAGCTGCCGATGAAAAACGTTTCGTGTTCCATAGCGCGTGTGCGAACTCCAGAGGTGATGGTGCTGTCGGAGCGGATGCCCAGAAGCATCCGTCCGGCCCTTTGCAGCTTAACCGCTTAGCGTGCCCCGATCAACAAATTCGTGCGCCACGGCAGCAGTAGCCCGGAATCCCGACTCGTCATGGAAGGTGATTTCCTGTGGACCGAACTCCACGCTGACGACGCGTCGGAAGCCTTCCGGAACGGCGACCACACCCTGGACATAGTTAACCACAAACGGTTGCGCAGGCGAGAGCTCGACGGCGGTGGGGAGCCCACGCGACCGGACAGGGTTGTCCACAACCGACGGCCCCAGGCCCTCTGCTACGAATGAGCAAACATCTTCGAGCCCGAGACAGCAGTTTCGCCCATTCCACGGCTGTTGGTGGCGACCACGGTTCTCCATCCAGAGAACGGTCGAGGGGAGCACGCGTGCGTCCTTCAGGGAATACCAGAGGAATCCCTCCGATGGGAAAGTCACAGTGGTCCAGGCGGGCACTTCACCCGGCTGCTGGAAAACCTGGGCAATATCGACAAAACCGGGACGTGCAGGGAAGACCGACAAGTCGGCAGTAGGGTTCTCGCTCCATACCGTCGGGACAGCGCGAAGCGAGGCGAACTCTGCAAGCGGTCGCAGGGCGTAGTACTCTCCGCGGGCGTGGTAGGACGTCTCTCGCGGCGCGGTTATGCCATAGCGGAGCGAAGAGGTAGAAACGAGCGCGGGATTCTCCTCCGGTGCTCCTTTCAGCGTCGCATGATGTCCCAAAGGCATTGCGCCACGGAAGCCCTCGAGCACGTGACGCACATACACTGCGGCATGCCCGTCCACGAGCGAAACGCTCTTGTGTACCGTTCCGGGGCGTGCCGAAGTGCTGAGCGAGAAGTCGATGTGCCGAACGGTGCGGGACTCCACGCGCTTCTTACCGCGCCCGGCGTCGGCTTCACCCGAGCCGACTGCCTCGAACCTGCCCGCATCTTCCAGGTCCCACTCCCGGATCGCGGTCTCCCCGTGAGAGTCGTGATACTCCCCGCCGTATGAGCCGCCGGCACCGAACGGCAGACAGAAGAAATCGCCACGGAGCGTTTGCAGCACCGGATCCGCCGGCGTTTTCTCCTCACACTGCCAGGGGCTGACATAGTACGGCTCAAAAGACACTGAGGCGCCGGCAAAGAAGCTCACCGGCGCCATCATGCCCCCTCGTTTCGTGATATGCAGGGAAACCGTGTCGTTCTCCAGCTTCCACGACTCGCGGCAGGCAACGACATCGGTGGGTGCTGATCTGCTTCGAGGGACCGGCACTAGAGGATCCCGTACTTCCTGAAGGCCTCGGTCGACGACATCCCGTTCTCGATTTCACGGCGCACGGTTTTCTCACCGCGGACCTTTTCGAGCGCGCGTGTAACAACCACGTCGACAACGTCCGCAGGGATGATGAGGACCCCGTCGACATCACCGAAAACCACATCTCCCGGAGCAACACGGACTCCTTCGATCTCGATACAGACCCGAAAATCCGCAACCTTCATTCTGGGGCCGGAGTCCTGCGCAAAATTGCCGCGACTGAAGACAGGAAAGTTTTGGGATAGGACCTGCGGGGTGTCTCGATGGTATCCGTTTACGACGGCGCCGGCCGCCGAGCGCGATTTCGCGGTCGCCGTCATGATCTCTCCCCAATTCGCGCTGCGGTGGAGCGCGCCGGAGGCGATATAGACTTCGTTGGGATTCAGATCGTCCAGCGCCTGCGTCATGAGTCCGAATGGCTGTTCCTGCATCTCGAAGACATCCATCATCAGTACCGGCATAGCCGCCCCGGCAATCCGCATGTCTTCGCGGAGCGCGCGTATCTCAGGCGGCAGAAACTGATGGTACAGGCCGTGCGTGTCGAGTATATCCCCAACAACCGGGGTGTAAAGCTCCCGTCGCATCAGTTCATAGAGTTCGGTTGCTGTATTCCACGCTTTCACGATTCAGCCTCCACACAGGTATTGAGTGCATGCATGTAGCCAAGTGCGTAGGCCATGCCCGCATGCCACGGCGCATCGCAGGTCATTTGCGGCGTGTGATCGGGAATGAGCACGCCCTGGTAGTCATACGCCTTCAGGAGCCTCATGACAGCAAGCATGTCGATGTCGCCGTCGTCTATGAAGGTCTCTACGTAGGACGGTGCGGTACCGCGAACATTCCGGAAGTGAACGTAGGCAAGCGCGTCTCGTTCGAGAAAATGCTTCAGTGTTTCAAGCAGATCGTGGCCCGGCATCTCGGCAAGCGTCCCGAGGCAGAACTCGAGACCGTTGGACTTTGACGGAAAGAGATCGAGCAGTCTGTCGTAGCGGTCGGGACGCCACACAAGCCGCGGCTGCCGGCGAACGCGTTCAACCGGCGGGTCGTCGGGATGAGCCGCGAGGATCACGCCTGCTTCTTCGGCTACGGGAAGCAGTTCTTGCAAGAACACCTCAACCCGATCCCAGAGCTCGGCCTCTGACGCGGGAGAGAGCTCCCCCGGCGCCGCCTCGGCGTCATAAACCATATTCCACACCATGCCGTTCGGAATGGGTCGTTCGTCCACACCGTTCATGCCGACCGATTCTGCACCCCCGCGTGCAAACGCGCCCGACTGGCGGGAAGCAACACCGGCGATGCTGAAGTTGTACCCGAAAACGGGGATACCGGCCCGGCCGACGTTCCGAATTATCCGCTTGAGCCGCTCGATCTGATCTGCCCGTCGTGGTCCGCCGAGGAGCACATCGTACCAGTCGGCGGGGTCGAAGTTCTCGATGGCAAAGAGCTCAAGGCCCGCATCTGTGAGCCGCCGCTTCAGTCGGCGCAGGGAATCCACTTCCCACACCTCGGGATCCACGCCCGCTCGTCCCCACCCCTGCTGATTGCCGACCGGCTGGTTATTCTTCTTCCCTTCGGAGTCCTGGTCTCCACCATGCGTATAGTCAACGAGGTGTACGACGGCATGCGTTGCCCCCGCCTGTCGGGCGAAGGCAAACTCGCGGTCGTTAAGCATGTGCGCATAGAACCCATATCCGATTTTCATTCTCGATCTCCTTAGTCACCGTGGAGGTCGGGGGTCGTACTGAACAAGTCCCTGCATGTAGCCGCCGTCGACATACAGATGAGAACCCGTCACGTAGGCCGCCTGCGGTCCGCAGAGAAATGCAACGAGCTCGGACACATCGTGCGTCTCCCCTACGCGCGAGAGTGGTATCCATTCGCGAAACCGATGCTCCCCGAACTGAGCAATCTCCTCGCGGTTCATGTCGGTGCGTATCGCGCCCGGAGCCACGGTCACTGCCCGCACGTTGTACTCTGCAAGTTCGAGGGCTGTCGCCTTGGTAAGCATCGCGACCGCAGACTTGGCAGCGCTGTAATGTGCAAAGCCCTTGCGGGGCACCGAATCATGTATTGACGAGAGATTGATGATAACGCCCGAGCTCGCCGAGTCGGCGCGAAACTGCGTCTCCATCCGTCTACCGGCCTCCTGCGTGCACAGAAACGGACCCGTAAGATTCGTGTGAAGCACTTTCGTCCAGCTCTCGTACGATATGTCCAACAAGTGCCGGCAGTCTTCGTAGCCGGCGTTGTTGATGAGCACGTCGACGCCACCAACCCACTCATCAATGGAGGAAAACATGGCGGCCACCTCCTTGGGATCACTGACGTCGGCACCGAACGCGCGCGCGGAGTTCGGTCGAATTTCGTTCAACTCACCGACGATCCGGCCGGCTCGGTCGGCGCTCGAGCGGTAGTTCACCGCCACCTTCGCGCCGGCGTGATGCAAAACGCGCACGATCGCCTCGCCGATTCCTCGCGAGCCTCCAGTTACGACGGCTCGTTTCCCCTGGAGGTATTCATTGCCGGTCATCCGAGGGCTTCCTTTCGTATGTCGTAGTCGTATCTCATCAAGCTCGTCTCAAGAGCTGCAGGTTGTTCACGAAAATCGCCGTCAGAATGAGGAGGCCGCGAACCACGAGCTGCCAGTACTGACTGATGTTGAGGAGTGTCATACCGTTTATGATCACCCCGAGAAAAACCACCCCCACGAAGGTCCCCCAGATCCGACCCTCGCCACCGAAAAGGCTCGTACCGCCGATGATGACCGCGGAGATGATCTGAAGCTCCCATCCCTCAGCGACAGTGGGAGTTCCCGACATGATCTGAGAGGAGACCATGATACCGGTTACCGCTGCAAACGCGCCGGTCAATCCGATAACGGCGTACTTCACCTTGCGCACGTTGATTCCGTTCAGGCGAGCTGCCTCGGCGTTGCCCCCGGTTGCGTAGACCGCGCGACCGAAGTTTGTGCTCTGCATCACGAATTGCATGATGAAGAACGTGGCAAGAAACACCAGTGCCGGCACCGGGATCCCAAGTACAAAACCTCCGCCGAAGAAGTTGAACCAGTCGGGGAAGGAGGTGATGGGAAATCCGCCGGTGATAAGGTTCGCCGCACCGGACAGGATAGTCATCAGCGCAAGAGTCGTGATGAAGGTCGGAACGGAGAATCGGTTGCGCATAAAAGCCGTGAAGACTCCGATTGACGCGCCTATGACAACCACCGATGCGATGGATGCGATCGCGGCGACCGAAGCTCCGATTCCAGTCGCTACGAGCGCCCGGGTTAGCCAGGCGGCGACGCAGCCGGAGAAGGCAACGGCGGAACCGACACTAAGGTCGATCTCTCCGGAGATGATCACTGTAGTCATACCGAAGGCGATGACACCCTGCAACGCCACGTTGCGCATCACATTGAGAAGATTGCGCGTCGAGAAGAACCCGGGGGCCGTGAGTGCAAGGACAATGCATAGCGTCAGGAGTACGAACTCGAGGATATATCGCTCGAGTTTCAATCGCTTCGGAAATGGCGCAGCAGTAGATGTCAAATTGTCACTCCTCCATACAAAGTGCGTAGAGCTGTTCCAGGCTGGTTTCAGCCGGAGATACCGATGTCTGTATACGACCGTCTCTTAGGACAATGATGCGGTCACACACGTCGAGCAGCTCTTCGAGCTCCGTTGAGACGAACAGAGAGGCGATACCCTCTCGGCTCAGAGCCCAGATGAGCTCGAAGATCTGCTGTTTCGCGTTTACGTCGATTCCCCGCGACGGCTCGTCGAAAAGGATCAGTCGGGGCCGGTCACCGAGCCAGTTGCCGATGACAACCTTCTGCTGATTGCCGCCACTCAGCGTTGCAACAGGATCCTCGAGCGACGAGAGACGGATGTCGAGGTTTTCAATCTGCCTATCGGCCAGACCGCGCTCGGCAGTCTTTTTTCTCAGGCCGTGACGCGAGGTCCGACGCATGCTTGCCCGGGTGAGATTCTCCTGAATAGAATGCCTGAGGATCAGACCTTCGGTGGCCCTGTTCTCCGGCGTAAACGCGACGCCGAGTCGTTTCATCATTTCAGGGTCCGTGCTATGGAGGACCTGACCGTCCATTGTCACTGTTCCGCTCTGAAAGGGATCCGCGCCGAATACCGAGCGCAGTAACTCCGTTCGCCCCGACCCGAGCATTCCGGCAAGCCCAAGGACCTCACCTTCACGTATGTTAAACGTGACGTCTTCGAACCAGCTCTCGCGGGACAAGCCGTCCACCCTCAGTATGATGTGCTCCGACATCTGAGGTGCTGTAGAGCGGAGGCGGTGGCGAACCTCGCCGAACATCATCGAGACTATCCGGTCCGGCGTGGCCTCTTCGATCCCGATCCGACCGACGAGCTCCCCATCGCGAAGCACAGACACCGTATCGGCAATACGAGGCAGTTCCTGCAACCGGTGGGAGATGTACAGGATCGTGATACCCACGTCACGCAGATTGCGAATCACCTGAAAGAGCTGGTCGACCTCGTGGCGCGCCAGCGCCGATGTGGGCTCATCAAGTATCAGCACGTCAGGATCGCTTCCCACGGCCTTCGCAATCTCAACGAGCTGCTGTTGGCCGACGCTCAAATGCTTCACCGGAGTACGGAGGTCGAGATGGATCCCCAGACGCGAGAGCATTCGCTCCGCCTGGGCATCGGTCTCTCGCCAGTCGATGCGGGTGATCGAGCCGGCCGTATGAGGCAACCTGCCAAGGAGCAGGTTCTCCGCCACCGTAAGACCGGGGACCAGACTCAGCTCCTGATATACGGTGGCGATGCCCTTGTCCATGGCATCGCGCGGAGAGGCCAGCTCCAGGAGTTGTCCCCGAAGCCGCATGGAGCCACGGGTCGGCGCAACGGCCCCGGAGATCATCTTGATCGTGGTACTCTTTCCGGAGCCGTTCTTGCCGATAACAGCATGCACCTTACCGCCCTCGAAGCGAACGGTAAGGTTTTCAACTGCCACAGTACCGGGGTATACCTTTCTGAGGTTTTCAAGCGAAAGCACCGCTTCGTCGTTCACCGCTGTATCTCTCCCTCAGGCGTTCCCCGTCTTCTGGTCATTCATCAGCCACCGATCTGCTGCATGATGGATTCGAGCTCTTCCTGAAAATCCCTCACATCATCGGCTCGCTCACGCGTGAGAAGCACGCCGGGTACGATTACTTCCGCTTCAACGCTTTCACCGCGCGAGGCAAGAATGGCATTCTCTATGGCCTGGAAGCCGATCTCGAAGGGCTGCTGGCCGGTCACAGCCTGGAGGATGCCATCGTCGGCAAGCAGAAACTGCGTCAACTGCTGTGTCGCATCGGTGCCGAAGACGACGGTTTCGCCGGCGCGCCCGGCGTTTCGCACCGCCTGAACCGCTCCGACCGTTCCACCTTCGTTCGCGGCGAAAATCAGATCCAGCTCGTTGTTGGCCGTCATGATGTCGGTGCTGGTCTGAAGAGCCATTTCGGCCAGATAGCCATCCTGGCGGGAGACGATGTTGACGTCCTTGCCGGAATCCGCAAGAGCATCGAGGAAACCGCTGACACGCTGGTCGCTGATCTCGGGAAGCTGCGAGTCAAACGCAAGCACCGCAACGTTGATCGAGTCTCCCGACAAACCGGAGACGTACTCGGCAGCGGCTTCGCCGGTGGATGAACCGAGCTCATACTGGCTGCTGTTTATGTAACTCACCGGGAAATCCGCTCCAAGGGGCGAGTTGTAGGTGACGATCTCAACGCCTTCCTCGTTCGCTTCCTCGAGCGCCTGCACCGAGGCCGTCTCACTCAAGGGCGAGATCGCGATCGCGTCCACCCCACCCGTGAGGTAGGTGTTGACCAACTCGATTTCCTTCTGCGGACTATTGTCGCTGTTGCCGAGAAGCAAGTTGGCTCCATACTCGTCAGCGGCCGCCTGCATGCCGAGCTGGATAATCTGGAAAAACTGGTCGGCCTGGAATACGATTCCGGCTACCCGCTCACCGTCGTCCTCTCCCTGGCCACCTGCGAATGCACCAGTTGCCATGACCGAAAGTGCGAGAATCAGTACGATTGCTCGTTTCATAACCCTTCCCCCTTCTATGAAAATATCGTGAGGTAATTATGAGCCTGCGTCGAGACAATTGTATTTGTCTCTACATGCTCAGTGTTTCAACAGCGTTGCTGTTTCTGGAAGTTCGGGGTATCATCTCGCTATGGGCTATTACCTCGTCGAGTATCCCGTTCCACAGTTTCCTCGCATCACGCACTTCGGCTACTGCGACGGTGAGCCGGGTAGAAACATCGGCGAACACCATCATCTCGGCTACGAGCTGGTCTACGTGAAGCGTGGAAGCGCGCACATCAAGGTGTTTCCCGCGGGAGCTCCCATACTGTGCACTGCGGATGACGCGTTTGTCACGGCCCCTCATGTATCTCATAGCTTCGGTATTCACCACGTGGACATCTGTTACTACTGGGTGGGCATACAGACTGATACGAGCGTCGGCATCACGAGCGATCACCGCATTCCGCCTCATCACCTGATAAGCCGTCGGCCAGTATCGAGCCGCTATCTCATACCGGACCATGACTACCCTGAACTGCTCAAGCTCGGATCGACTCTGCCGCTTGATAGTTTCGCCTTGTTGCGAAACGTACCGGAGTTCCATGCTCCCTTCGAAGCACTGTTGAGGGAGATCGAGTCGGCCAAACACCTGCGTTTATTTCTTATCTACTCCAAGCTGCTCGAACTCATGGCCCTCCTCCACAGAAGGCTCCTTCCCGAGAACGAGAGAACCCCTCGTTCCGAAATCGTGCAGGCGGTAGCCGACCACGTTCGAACCCACTGCGACGAGCAACTATCGCTCGAACGGCTCGCCGAAGTGGCTGGAGTGAGCTCGTCCCACCTATCGCGCCGGTTCGCACGCGAGACCGGCCACAACCTGTCGGAATACATTCGTTCATGCCGCATAGACCGCGCGAAAGAGTTGCTCCTCCGGGGGGTGCCGGTGGGTGATGTGGCGGCCCGCAGCGGTTTCGCAAGCATCTACAGTTTCAGCACCGTTTTCAAGCGGGAAGTCGGCTGCGCCCCGAGCGGGTATCGAGGGCTATTGGCAGCGGCAGGTAAGTAGGCGAACTGTTCAACGGAACGACGAGGGCTGCAATGCGCGATCTGCTCGCCACCTAACCGCTTGCACGTCGCCCGTCGCTCCTCTATTATCGGAGCTCGCACATCACCAAAGTGGAGCTCGTATGCTAACGAATCCGGTGTTTCTGTCGGTCATAATCATGGTAGGCCTCAGTCTGGCGAAGCTGAACGTCCTGCTCTCGCTCATCATCGCCGCCCTCGCCGGTGGGCTGCTGGCCGGCATGCCGCTCGGAGAGACGATGAGTACGCTCATCGACGGCATGGGCGGGAACTCGAGCACCGCGCTGAGCTACATTCTCCTCGGCGCGCTCGCCGCGACGCTGCACAAGACCGGGATTGCGCACATCCTCACGCGAAAGCTCGTGACGATCGTGAAGGACAAGACCGTCGTGCTGCTCCTCGCTATTGCGGCGGTCGCCTCGCTCTCTCAGAACCTGATACCGGTGCACATCGCCTTCATCCCCATTCTGATTCCGCCCCTGCTCGTGGTGATGGACAGGCTCAGAATGGACCGCCGTGCAGTTGCCACCGCGTTGACCTTCGGGCTCAAGGCTCCCTACGTCGCCCTGCCGCTCGGCTTCGGCTGGATCTTCCACGGTATCATCAGCGACCAGATGGCGGAGAACGGCCTCGCGATTTCGCAGGGCGAGGTATGGCAGGTGATGTGGATTGCGGGGGCGGCGATGCTGGTGGGCCTGCTCGTAGCCGTATTTTTCACCTACCGCAGGCCACGTGATTACGAAGAGCGCGAGCCGGCCGGCACCGACCGCCCACCCGAGGGGGCGGTCGAGGAGCGCATGACGCGAAAGCACTGGGTCGCCCTCCTCGGTGCACTCGCCGCCCTGGCCGTTCAATTGAGCCCGATCGGCTCGCTCCATATCGGCGCCATTCTCGGCATTGCGATCATTATCGCGGGCGGCGCCCTGCGATGGTCGGACCTCGACGAAATGCTCCACAGCGGCATCGGGATGATGGGCTTCATTGCCTTCGTCATGCTCGTTGCAGCCGGATACGGCGCGGTGCTTCGAGAGACCGGCGCCATCGCACCGCTTGTCGAAACGGCGGACGCCATGTTCGGCGGCAGCCGCCTCCTCGGCGCGACGATGATGATCGTCATCGGTCTGTTCATCACGATGGGTCTCGGAACCTCCTTCGGCACCATCCCCATCATCGCGGCGATCTACGTGCCCATGGCGATGAGCCTCGGCTTCAGCACGCCGGCGACGATTCTGCTCATCGGTACCGCGGCCGCCCTCGGTGATGCGGGCTCGCCGGCCTCCGACAGTACGCTCGGGCCGACCGCGGGTCTGAACGTCGACGGACAGCACGACCATATCTGGGATACCTGCGTTCCAACGTTTCTCCACTACAATATTCCGCTCATGGTCGTAGGCATAATCGGGGCGGTGGTGTTGTAGGGCGCGCCATGAGCACACACGACACCGAATACAAACGCACGCTTCTGAAAACCCGCTGGGCGCAGCTGGACCGCGCGAAGACCGACCACCGCCGAGGCAAGCCCGTTCCGGCGATGCAGAAGCCGTGCTCGGGGACGAAGATAGCCCTTCCGGATCCGAGCTCGGCCGCCACGGCCGGCGTCGCGGTCGGTGATGCCATACGGGGCCGCGCCTCGCGACGCAAGTTCGCCGACGCACCACTGAACCTCGAGGAGCTCTCGTTCCTCCTGTGGGCAACGCAAGGCGTACGAAAGCATACCGAGAAGGCGAGCTTTCGCACCGTGCCTTCGGGCGGCGCACGTCATCCCTTCGAGACCTATCTCTTCTGCTCCCGTGTCGAGGGCATCGAGCCGGGCCTCTACCGCTACCTGCCATTCGACCACGCGCTGTGCTCCCACGGCCCGATCGAGCGTATGGATGAGGTCCTCGAGGAGGCGCTCCTGAAGCACCATTTCGGTGCCGCGGTGGACTTCGTGTGGGCGGCGGTTCCCTACCGCTGCGAGTGGACGTACGGTTCGGAGAGCCTCAGGCTGATTCTCCTCGATGCCGGACACGTCTGCGGGCAGCTCTATCTTGCCTGCGAGGAGGTCGGCTGCGGGACCTGCGCGGTCGGCGCCTACGATCAGGACAAGCTCGACGGCCTGCTCGGGCTCGACGGACATGATGAGTTTGCCGTGTATGCCGCGCCCGTGGGTAAGCGACCGGGCCGCGAGACGATCGATTAAGGGGCAGGTGTGACTTCGGCCTCGACGATTCCCGCAACATCCGGTATCTCGCGCCTCATCGGCCTCCTTGCCGGGGCACACTTTGCTCATCATGTGCTTACCGCGCTGCTTGTGCCGCTTCTGCCCTTCATCCGGGACGAGTTCAGCCTCTCCTACGCGCAGTCGGGAATCGTGACCTCGGCATTCACGCTCTCCTACGGCCTGTCGCAGTTGCCGGCCGGGTGGATGGCGGACAGACTCGGACCACGCTACATGCTGCTGGTCGGTATCGGCGGGGTAGCCGCGGCCGGCGCCTTCATCGGCCTGTCACCGGTGTTCGCGCTACTGCTCGTGGGCCTGGTCCTGATGGGCATCGCCGGAGGCGGTTACCATCCGGCGGCATCGGCGGTGATTTCGAGGTTCGTTTCCCCCGAGCGCCGCGGCCGCGCCCTCGGCGTGCACATCATCGGCGGAAGCTCGAGCCATTTCCTCGCGCCGCTCATCGCCGCCGGGCTCGTGTCTCTCGTCGGCTGGCGTGGAAGCTTCCTCTCGCTCTCGGTGCCCGTGGCGTTGCTCGGAGTTGCCGTCTTCGTCATGATCGAACGCCGTATCCATCACGTCGATGGATACGCGCGGGCGCACGCGGGCGCGGGCGAAGCCGCGGCCACCGGCGCCGGCTCCGGCAATGCCGCCGCCGGCAACGCCGGCGCTCACGCGCGAGCCGGCACCGCCGTCCGGATGACCATCTTTCTCATTCTGACCGGCATCATCTCGACCGCCGTGGCAAGCACGATCCCGTTCATACCGCTGTATCTCGTAGACGTGCGCGGTGTCGACG
>JAAAOH010000252.1 GCA_009908925.1 Spirochaetota bacterium
CGCCTGGAGGAACGGAACATGTATGAGATTGATGAGGCGTTCCATCTCGATCCAAATATTGAAGAAGGCGAGCGCGCCGAGAATGATCACCTTTCCCATGGACTTGAACCAGTTGTAGATGGCCTCCACCGAGGTGAACGTCCGCTCGAGAAACTTGTCGAACCGGGGCACTATTTTGTTGAAATCCGGCTTAATCGCCTTCAGCGTGAACAGCGCCCCGACCTGTATTACGTTCCCCATGACGGCCGAAACGAAGGCCACGACGGCCACCGGCAGCGTAAGCCGTATGAAGAAAGAGTAGAAGGCCGGTGTCACCGCGTTCGACTTCGTGATGTCCATCTCCGCAGCATTGCTGTAGAAGAAGGTCATCATCGCGATCATGGTATCGAGTAGATATCCGGCAAAGATGGCAAGCGTAATCGCGGTGAAGAGCAGGATAATGGCGCCGGTTACGTCCTGGGACTTGGCGACCTTACCCTCTTCGCGGGACTTGCTGATCTTGTGTTCTGTGGGCTCCTCGGTGCGCCCCTCTTCCTCGGGCGCCGCGAACCACTGAAGATGCATCCGCGCGAGGTCCGCACTGAGCGGGAGGTCGGCAGTGAGGGGACGGAGGGGTGCGACGCCCGGCGCCGGCGTAATGGCCGGTCCGCCGAGAGTGTGCTGGTCGCCGATGGGTCCGAGCTGCATCATGGTGCGGCAGCCTCCCCCGCCTCGATGGCGGCGTCCTGCCCGGCGGTGTACATAGTCTGAATGACCTCGAAACCCTCGTCGATGAACTGTGAGATCGCCTCGGCGAGGAAGGGCATTCCGACGATCAGTACCACGAAGGTGATGCCGATTGAGATCGGGAACCCGAGCACGAGCAGATTCATCTGCGGCGCGGCTTTCGCAAGCAGTCCCATGGTGACGTAGACGAGCACCAGAGTGCCCAGGATGGGGAACGCAATGACCAGCGCGTCCTGGAAGAGTCCGGAAAGGCGCGTCATGACCTGCTGAGCAATGTCGCTTCGAATCAGTACGAGATCCACAGCACGCATGCGCTCGAAGGAGCGCTGCACGCCGATGAGGAATATCTTCTGAAAGCCGCTGGTATTCACGAAGATGAGCATCGCCACCAGATTCAGGAACTGACCCATGAGCGGGATCTGCACCTGGGAGAGCGGGTCGAACACCTGAGAGGCGCCGAAGCCCATCTGGAGGGAGAACATCTGCCCGGCCAGCTGGAATGCCGCGAACACAAGGAGCAGAAAAAAGCCGGTAATAATGCCGACAAACGCCTCACCGACGAGCAGTAGCACGAAAGCAAGGCCGGTGTCGGGAATCGGGTATCCGGCGCTCGACACCTGGGGGAACACCAGGGCCGCCACCATGAGCGAGAGTGCAACCCGCACCAGCCCCGGGATGGACGAAGAGGAGATCATGGGTGCCGTCGCCAGAAGCGCGAACACGCGAACGAACACGAGGAGGAAGAGCTGGCTGTTCGCGGCGACCGCGTCGATCACTCGGGTTCTCCTATCCGACCATGTTCGGAATCTGCTCGAAGAGACTCTCAGTGAACCGCAGGAGCGTCTGAATCATCCACGGGCCGAAGAGCACCACCGCGAAGAGAATCGCGGCGATCTTCGGAATGAAGCTCAGCGTCTGGTCCTGTATGGAGGTCGTGGCCTGAAATATTCCACCCACCAGCCCTACGCCCATACCGATACCCAGGATGGGCGCGGCCATGAGCAGCACCTGCAGCACCCCGGAACGAATGATGTACACGGCATATGAAGCATCCATCAGAAACCTCCAAAGCTTGCGACGAGCTGTTGTGTGATCAGGTTCCACCCGTCAACGAGTACGAAAAGAATCAGCTTGAACGGAAGGGAGATCATGATGGGCGGCAGCATGATCATGCCCATCGACATAAGGGTCGACGCGACGACCATGTCGATGATGATAAAGGGAATGAAGAGCAGAATGCCGATCTTGAAAGCCACGGTGAGCTCGTGCAGCACGAATGCCGGCAACAGCACCCGTGTGGGCACGTCGGCAAGATTCTGCGGCCGCTCGAGGCCACCCATGCGCATGAACAGGCGCACGCTCTGCGGGTCCTCCCTCATCTGTCGGTACATGAACACCCGAAGCGGCCCAATCGTCTCCCCGTAGGCCTCTTCGATACCGATCTCACCGTCACGGAAGGGAGCGAAGGCGTCGTCGTAGATTTCCTCGAGGGTCGGCCACATGATGAACATGGTCATGAACAACGCCACACCCATCAGCACCTGAGTAGGTGGCACCTGCTGCAGCGACAACGCCCGCTTGACGAAGTCGAACACGATTGCGATTCGCAGGAAGGATGTCGTGAGGATGATAATTGACGGCGCGAGGCTGAGAACCGCGAGGATCAGCAGAAGCTGCACCGAGAGCGCCACTTCCTGACCGTTTTGCGGCTCGCGGATATTGAGATCTATGAACGGAACCTGCAGTGCTTCCTCGCCGGTCGGCACAGCCTCTCCGACGGCTGCAGCACCGCCTGCACCGTCGGTGGCCGTATCGCCGGCCTCCTGGGCGACCGCCATCGGCGCACCCATGGCCGCCGCGATCGCCAGCAGCAGGACCGTAGCGAGCTTACTTCGTTTCATTCCCCCCCCAGTTCCAAATCGGACGGCCCAATCGGGGCCCTCGTCCTAGCGCAATTTGCGAAGCCGCTCCTTCTGAGACTCGAAAAAGGACGACGGCGCGCCGCCGCCCATGCCGGAGCTCCCGGTTGCCGAAGCCGGCGTCTGGGTGTTTTCGGAACCGGGTCCGGCCGTACCGTTTCCGGAACCGTGTCCGGCGCCGGCGTGTCCGGCGCCGCCGCGGAAGAATCCCGAGAGCATGTCACCAAAATTTCCACCCCGCTCGGTAGCCGTGGTGGATGCCTTCAGCCTGAGCTCGTCGAGGCTCTCCTGATCGGAGATCTCCGAGACCAGCGTGATGGAATCGTCGCCGACACCAATGAGAAACACCTGCCGGCCGACCTCTACCAGATGCAGCGCCTTGTTCCCCGGCAGGCCGTGGCTTCCGAGCACGCGGATCATCGGACTGTTCTCGAAGCGTCCGCCGGATGCGCGCTTGAGCAGGTAGAAGACAACGTAGATGATACCGATGACGATACCGAGGACGATAACCATCCGCACGAAGTCCCAGACCCCGAACGAGTTGAGGGAGCCCGGCTGCACGCCCGCCTCGCCCCCATTCTCCCCGGCATCGTCGCCGAAAGTCAGACTGCGTTCGTCGACCGGCTCGTCCTCGGACGTAGCGGTGTCCGCCGATTCGCCCGTCTCACCCGACTGGGCAAGGGCAAGCGGTAGCAGACATACCATGAGTGTGATGAAAATGGCTGTGCGTTTGATCGTTCCCCTCCCAAGGACGCGGCCCTACCTGCCGCTGAATTCACCTGTCGCCGTGCGGTCAGTCCGTTCAGGTCATATTACTGACACGCTCCATCGGTGACACGATCTCGGTGACGCGGACACCGAAGTTCTCATCGATGACCACGACCTCACCCTTGGCGATGAGCTTGTGGTTCACGAGGATGTCCACGGGCTCACCTGCCAGCTTATCGAGCTCGATGATGGTGCCTTCACCCATCCCGAGAATTTCCTTGATCAGCTTCCTGGTACGTCCGAGCTCGACGGTCATCTCCATGTAGACGTCCATGAGAAGGCTGATATTCCCCTGCTCACCCTGGACGCTTTGAGACTGAAAGCTCGGGAACTGCACCGACTGCACGCTCGGGCCCTGGCCACCGCCACCCATCATGGGCTGACCGCCGCCCTGCTGCTGACCGAACGCCTGCTGTCCACCTCCGCCGCCGGCGGCGGCCGCCATCCCGGAGAATCCGCCCTGCATGCCGCTCGTCTGCTGCGCCTGTGGAGCCTGTTGCTGGGCCTGGCCCGCACCGGCGACTGCCTGTACCACTTCCGGGGCGTAGAGCTCGACAATGTCGCCGACCTTCGTCCCATCCACATTCAGGCCGTAGCTCAACTTCACAAAACTGCCCGCAGGGGTTTGCACCTGATCGCTGGAGATCTGTCGCCCCGCCGGCGGACCGGTGAGCACCGTCGTCCCCGTTTTCTCGCCCAGAGCAGTCACAATGGGACCCGAAACCTGCGAGAACGCCTCCTGAAGGGCATTTACCGCCGCATCATCGAGCTCGACGCCCTCCTGACCCATCATGGGGCCGGCAATGGCAAGCGCAACGTCTTCGGGTACCACGTACAGATGCCCGCCAACGACGCCGTCGGTGAGATCCAGCTGTATTTCCACAACCTGGTCGGGCAGCCCCTGAGAGACTGAGCTCTCGTCCGCCAGCTCCGCCTGCGGACCCTCGAGCAGAACCTGCTGGTTGAGCAGCATCGAGAGGTTCGACTTCTGCGACTCAACGGTACCAGCGATAATCTGCCTGAAACGGTCTACGTCGGCGTCGGAGATGGAGGCTCCGCCTCCCGGCGCAGCTCCGCCACCGCCGCCGAAGTCCATATCGCCGCTTCCCTGCAGTAGAGCATCAATTTCATCCTGAGAAAGAGATCCGTCACTCATTCTCACTCTCCTTCTTCGGCGGCAAGCTCTTCGAACTCTTCCTGCTCGATATCCTCGAGCTGATTAATGATCTGAACGGCCAGTTTGTTGCCGATCTGACCGGGCTTGCACAGAAATTTACGTCGGTTTCCGATCTTCAGCACCATCGGATCGTTCACCCGCGTGTTCTGCAGGCGTACTACGTCGCCCACCTGCAGCGAGAGCACGTCCCGAACGGTCAGGTCCATCGCGCCGATTTCCGCCACCATCGTCAGCTCGGTGGACGAGAGGCGCTCGCGCAGAATATTCAGGTTCTCCGTCGTCGCCCCGCGGCGGACCGATGAGTACCAGTACTGCGCCGAAAGCTTGGAGATAATCGGCTCGATGGTAAGATAGGGGATACAGAAGTTCATCATGCCCTCGACCTCGCCGACTTTCGTCTCGAGGGTCACGAGCACGACCATCTCGGTCGGCGGAACGATCTGGGCGAATTGCGGCGTGGTCTCGATCTGGCCCAGCCGCGGTCTGAGGTCGATCACCTGACTCCAGGCTTCGCGCATATTGCCGAGGATACGCACGATGATGTTCTCCATGACGGAGGTCTCGATATCGGTGAGCTCCCGGTCGAGCTTTGCTTCATCCCCGGGGCCGCCGAAGAGACGATCGATAACGGAGAAGGTGATGGCGGGGTCGATCTCGAAAATCGCCGAGCCCTTGAGAGGATCCATGTTTATGACTGCGAGGGTCGCGGGACTGGGAATGGAACGAATGAACTCTTCGTAGGTGAGCTGATCCACGGAGGCTACGTGGACCGTCACGATCGACCGAAGCTGCGCGCTCAGACTGGTTGTGGTCAGTCGCGCGAAGGTCTCGTGCATGATGGAGACGGTTCTAATCTGTTCCTTGGAGAACTTGTCGGGCCGCTTGAAGTCATAGATCTTGATCTTGCGTTGATCAGCGGGCCTACTGACTTCCTCGGTCTCGACATCTCCGGACGTGATCGCAGTTAAAAGCTGATCAATCTCGTCCTGAGAGAGAACCTCGGTCATTGATTAAATTTCCCCTCCTATCTGCAATTCTCTCACACACCAAGAGAAATTGCAACATGCAACTAGAAGTCAACCACCGTATAGCGGTTGAACGCGACGGTCTCGATCTGCCCGCTGGTGATCATGTCGTTGATGCGCCGGCGCAATTCTTCCTTCACGCGTTCGCGGTTCTCCGGCCCGGTGAGCTCCGACTCCTGCTTGTTGCTGAAGTACAGCGCCACCTCCTCCTTGAGGAGAATCTGCCGCTGAATGAGCTCACTCTGCAGCTGCTTGTTCTCACCCTCGTACCCGAGCCACGGCTCCACGATGAAGGTTTTTCGCACCTCGTCGGCGGTCTGCCCCCGGACCTCTCCGATCTGTGAGTACCATTGCAGCAGCGGTGGCGCGACCTGATACTCCTGACTCTGAGGAATCTGCGTCTGGGACGCGGACCCCGTACCCATTATGCGCATGGTCAGGACGACCACCGTGACGATAAATATGATCGCACCGATGACGATCCCCGCCCACTTGAGAATCTCTATGATAAGTCCCGAGAAGAACCCGCCGGTCTTTTGCCCCGCAGCTTGCTCTTCGGCTTCCAGCTCTTCGTCGTTTCCAAGCAGATCGTCGGACATGGCTTGGTCTCCTCTTACAGGTGTCCTTCCGTCAGGATGATCACGTCGACCCGTCGATTATACGCGCGACCTTCAGCAGTGTCGTTACTCACCAGCGGCACGGTGTCGGCGACGCCCATGACCTGGAACCGCTCCTCGGGGACCCCGTAGTCACGCAGCAGGCGGAGAACACTCAACGAGCGGGCGGTGGACAACTCCCAGTTCGTTTCCCACTGTCCGCCGGGGGCGGTCGGAATACTGTCCGTGTGGCCCTCGATGCGGAACTTGCGGTCGGCGACCGCGTCAGATTGGAGGAGCTCCGAGAGTTTTATGAAGACATCGCGCGAGGCCTCTATGTTCAACTCCGCACTTGCCGTCTCGAAAAAGGCGTCAGAGGCCAGCGAGACCACGAGGCCGCGCTCGTCCTGGGTGATACGGACTTCGTTACTGCGCACCTCCGGCTCGAAGATGCTCACCGCCTGCCGCCGGGCCTCGTCGAGGGCTCTCCCCCGCTGCACCGACGGAAGTGACTCGATGGTGTTTCCGAGCTCGGCCAGTCGTCCCTCGGAGAGTGTTACGCCCCCTTCGAGATTGCCCAGACCGGGAAAGGCGGCGAGGACCAGCTGAAGCCGGTATCCGTCCACCTCAGCGGTGGTGTAGAGCAGGACGAAGAAGGTAAGGAGCAGCGTGACCATGTCACCGTAGGTAAGCAGCCAGTCGGCTGCTCCCTCGGGAGGACATTTCTTTTTCTTTCTGCCGCCTGCCATTGGCTACTCCAGCTCGCTCTGAAGTCCGGTGCGATCCGCGGGGGGAAGGAATGCAATGAGCTTCTCACCGAGCGTGCGCGGATTATCTCCGGATTGAATGGAGAGCACTCCCTCGACGACAATTTCCTTGGCGCGCGTCTCTTCCTTGTCCAGGCCTTCGAGCTTACTTCTCAGAGGAATCAGCACCAGGTTGGCGAAAATGGCTCCGTACATGGTCGTAATCAGTGCCAGGGCCATGCCCGAGCCGATCGCGGCTGAGTCGCCACCGAGGTTTGCGAGCATTGCAATGAGACCGGTGAGCGTGCCGATCATCCCGAAGGCGGGCGCGATCTTGCCCCAGTCATCAAAGACCTTGATACCGGTGCCGTGGCGCTCCTGCAGCTGTTCCAGGTCATTGTAGAGGATGTTCTTGATGATCTCAGGGTCCGTCCCGTCGACCACAAGGCGAATACCCTTTCGCATGAACTCGTCCTCAATCGTCTCGAGGTCGTCTTCGAGGGCCAGGAGCCCCTCTTTTCGCGCTTTGTCGGAGAAGCGCACCAGCTCTTCGATGATGCGCTGCTCCTGCCAGTCGGGAACACGGAGGGCATTGCGCACGTAGCGCATGATGCCCAGCATCCGCGTCAGCGGATTCGCCACCATCATCGCGGCAAAGGAGCCGAACAGAACGACCAGGACGGACGGAAGGTTCAGATACGAAGTCAGATTCCCGCCCGAGGTGATGATGGACATGCCGATCATTGTGAATCCGACGAAAACGCCGATTATCGTGCCGTAATCCATAGATCACCTACTCCTCGTTCTTGAAGGCCCCGATTCGCATCCGGTACTCAACGATCCGATCAATGACAGACTGGTGGTCCTCCTGGACCACCAGTCGCTTACCCGAAAGCATCGTCAGTGTCGTATCGGGGTTCTTTTCCATATATTCGATCTGATGGGGATTCACATAGTATTCCTTCCCATCCAGCCGCGTAACTCTAATCATCTATCGCGGTTTCCCTATCGCTTCAGCGTGAGCAACTCCTGCAGCATTTGATCTGAGGTGGTAATTGTTCTGGAACTTGCCTGGAACCCACGCTGGGTGACGATCATATCGGTGAATTGTTCTGCGAGGTCGACGTTGCTCATCTCGAGGGTTCCCGAGATAACCTTGCCCTTCCCCGCCACGCCGGAGGCCGCTACATCGGCCAGCCCGGAATTGTTGGTCTCAACATAATTGTTTTCTCCAGCTTTCTCAAGCCCTCCAGGATTAATGAAGGAGGCAAGAGCTACCTGCCCGAGGGGTCGGGTGGTTCCGTTGGAGAATATACCCGTGATGGTGCCGGACTGGTCAATACGGTAGTCCTCGAGATATCCCATGCCGTAGCCGTTCTGGCTGAACACCTTGGTGGAGCTCTGCGAGGCGTACTGGGTCATGGAATCGACGAATGCACCGACCTCTCCGAGGTTCAGATTGAAGGTCTGCGTCTGGGGTCCCTGGGGGAGCCCTGTCTGCTCGTCGACGGGCACCTGCGCATCCGGAACCTGAAACGTGACGTCGACCGCCAGGTCGCCCTGGTCCACAAGTCCGCCCTGCGCATTGGAGACCTGCTGGATGGTGCCGTCATTGGCGAAGTCCACGAGGAACGTCTGGTTATCGGCGCTGTCTACGCCGCCAACTGCAACGGCCTGGTTCGGCTGCACGTCGAGCTCGGGGTTGATCTGGACATTAGCCTGCCACTGATTCGGTACGTCCTCGACCTTGGTGAAGTCGATGCGCATGGTATGCGTGTTTCCGAAGTTGTCGTAGATATCGTACTCAACCGTCCAGGTGCCGTTCTGGATTTCGGCCTCCGTGGCATTGTCGGGGATCAACGGAGTGTTCTTGTTGAGGTTACTCGCCAGGAGCACTTCGGTGGTCTCCTGCGCGGGATCCTTGCTTCCCACGGGGATGTTCAGATCCTGCGTCGATTCTGAGGTGTTGATGAGCGTCTGGCCGTCAACCGTTCGTGCCTGCCATCCCTGAACCCGCATACCGTTCGCGGGATTCACCAGCATGCCTTCTTCATCGAGGCCGAAACTACCGTCGCGGGTGTAGAGCTGCTGATCTCCGTCGCGCAGTACGAAGAAACCCGCGCCCTGGAGTGCCACGTCGCTCTTCACGCCCGTGGTCTGCAGGGAGCCCTGAGTGTGGATGGTATCGATGGAGGCAACCTGCATGCCGAGGCCGACCTGCTTCGGGTTCACACCACCGATCTCTTCGCGCGGACGTGCGGCTCCCTGAATGGTCTGCGAGATCATGTCCTGGAACTGCACCCGGCCTTTCTTGAACCCGGTTGTGTTGACGTTCGATACGTTATTACCGATAACGTCCATTCGGGTCTGATGATTCTGCAGACCGGAAACACCGGCGTAAAGCGACCGCATCATGGCTGTGCCCCCTCTTCGTAGATTCTCTGTACGGTGTCGTAGTCATAGTAGGTGCCGCCGACGTTTATCTGTGGGTAGTCACCGAAGGTCACGTCCTGAACGCGCCCGCTTACCACGGAAGTACCGGTGTTTACGTCGACCGTCCTACCCAGCAGATCCCCGGCCTGGCCGGCCGACAGGAGTTGCCCGACTTTGGCAAACTCGGTGGACATGTTTGTCATCTGCTCCAGGGCCGAGAACTGAGCCATCTGCGCGATGAACTGCTTGTCTTCCATTGGCGAAGTCGGATCCTGATTCTGCAGCTGCGTGATGAGCAGTTTCAGAAACTCGTCCTTGCCCATTTCCTGTTTCGCATCGCGCCCGCCTGCAACACTCTTGTTGAAAGACTCTACCTGAGCCTCGAGTCTCGCGAGAGCATCGCCTGAAAGCATGTTGGAAAGCTCCATGTTCTTTCCGCTCCTCCTAGGCCAGCAGATTTACCAGCCGGGTATCCAGTTCTATTTCGGTCATGCGGGGAACACTCTCTTCGAGTGCCTGCACCGCTCGTGTATCCTTGCTTCGCGACGCGTCCTGATCGCCGCGGCCTTCACCGCGCTCCTCCACCGAAACTTCCAGTTCGCCGGTTTCGAGCCCGCTCTCCCGGAAGGCACGCTGCAGGTCTTCGATCGTCTGTTCGAATGCATCACGAACACTAGAATTCTCGACAATTATCCGTCCGGCTATATGGTTATCCTGCAGATGCAGCTGAACACGCACGCTTCCCATCGATTCCGGCTTCAAATGCAGCCGAATCTCGCCCCCGCGCTCTCCGCGCAGGATAAGACGGGCGTGCTTCACGATTTCCGGATGCGACTCGCGCAGCTGCCGCGTCAACCCCGTGTCGGCACCAAGCTTCCGGGAGAACCCGGTCTGCCGGCCCGACTCCCGGGCGCTGTCTGCTTCCGCGATCATCCGCTCGAAACCGGACTGCCCGGTCCCGCGGCCTCTCTCTCTCGATCCGCCGTCCTCGCCTGTCTGCGTCTGTGACTGCAGCTGAGCCTGCTTGGTGCCGCCGCCCACGTCGGACCCGCTCGAGTCGCGGCCGCTTGCGCCCCGTTCGCCGCCGGCCTCCCGTGCCGCGCGCCGCGCGCGCTCGGCTCCGCCGACGGCCTCGCCCGTTCGCGCACCCTCGTCTTCACTGCCGGCGGACTTTGCCGATCGGCCTGCCGCGGCCTGCGCGTTTCTATCGGCGGCCTTCGCCGCCGCGTCGGCGGCCGCGTCGCCACGTGTATCAGCTGCTGCCGACTCCGCATCCGCGGGAGACCCGGTCTGTGCCGTCTGCCCGCTCTGCGCGTCGGCCGACCGCGGCTCGTCATCGCCGGAAGATCCGCTTCCCGCGGTCTTGTCCGCGTCACCAGGCCGTCCCGGTTTCGTCCCAGACTCCGACCGCGCAGCTCGAGACGATTCAGAGTCTTTGTTCTGCGAGGCTTCCGAGTCTTCGTCCTGCGCACCGGCCTTCGTGCTTGCGCTGTTCGCGGCCGCGTCGTCACCGGCCGTCCCGGCCTTCACGCCCTTCCCATCGCCACTGTCGGAGTCGCTATCGCCGTCGGCGGTGCCCGCCTCGGCTTTCCGCTCGGCGGCCTTAGCGGCCTCCGAGGCCGCCTGGGATGCGGCGTCCGCTCCCGGGTCAGCTTTTGCGTCGTCTTCCGGCTTCTCGCGCAAACCGTCGCTCTCGGCGGCCTTCTCCCCGGCCCGCTGTTCCTCACGGGAGCTTCCGGACGATTCCTCGCTCCGGGATGCGCTGTCGGTGGTCGATTCGCCGGCAGCCGACGCAAACCTTTCTTCCTCGGCGCGCCCGGCCGCGTTCTTACGGACGCGAACGTCGGCATCCGCCCGATCGCGTTCGGCCCGCTCCGCCCGCTCGGCCGCAATCTCGGCAGACCGGTCGGCCTCCCGCAGTGCCTCCTCTCGCGCCGCATCCGCGGCTTCACGAGCGCCGCGCTCCGCGTTCCGAACGAGGTCCCGGGATACTGACCTGTTGAAGGTGTCTTCGAAGGTGGAGCCGGGGGCCCGTCGGGCGGCTCCCGGGAGACCGGTCCGCGCTGTCAGGAGCTCAGGCCGGTTCTCGCTCCGGGAGGAGGAAGAGTCTACAATGTCCGCAAAGTGCGCCGTCATTCATCCCTCATTCACTCCTGCGGCTTGATCGTCATCTTGCGCTGTAT
>JAAAOH010000312.1 GCA_009908925.1 Spirochaetota bacterium
TGATGAGAGCTCGCCCAGTGGTCTCCCGACTGCCGAGATTCGCCTCGGAGGCACGAGCATGACCGTGGAGGTTTCGGCAACTCCCGAGAGCCGGCGTCAGGGACTCATGAACCGGGAAGCGCTTGCACGCGATCGGGGGATGCTTTTCGTGTTTCCGGAATCGGACTATCGGTCCTTCTGGATGAAGAACACCTCGATACCGTTGTCCCTCGCCTACATCCGGGAAGACGGGGCCATCACCGGTATCTACGAGCTCGAGCCGTTCTCTCTGGAGTCGGTGGATTCTCGCGCCGAGGTCAAATACGCACTCGAGGTGAACCGCGGCACGTTCGAGCGACTGGGTGTGGGCGCGGGCGACCGGATACTGCTGCCCTCGAGTCTTCCTGAAGCCTCCGACGCGAGGTGAGCCTGGCTGCGGCAGGCATGTCGGCTGTCATGTACGCATAGCCGGCAGCGAGGCCGCGTTCCGCTCAGCTGTCCTGTGAACCGGCGCCGCCGTCACCCGGACCGTCGCCGGACGATTTCTCACCGCCGGACTTCTTTCCCTCTCCGGCCAGCTCGCTGAGCTCCGGAAACAGCTCGAGGACCGGCTCCTCGTCGGGCTGATCGGGCTCGTTGACGAGGATCTCCACCTTTCGCTCGACTTTGGAGAGATCTTTCTCGAGCTGTTTCGCAAGGCGCATGCCCTCTTCGAAAGTCTGTACGGCCTCGTCGAGCCCAAGATCACCCGTTCGAATCTTCTCCGAGAGTGCTTCCAGACGCTCCAGTCGGTCCTCGAATGTCTGCATCGTTGTGCTGCTCCTGTACTTCAGTGGTAATGGCTGAGTGCGCGAACCGCGCCACGACCCGTGAGCCGACGGGGGCCTCCGCGGCGTCGGTGACGACCGAATCGTCCTCCGCGCGGGTCACAATGGAAAAACCGCGCTCGAGCACCGCCTGGGGGGAGAGCGTCTCGAGCTCCTTGACCGCCACGCTAAGCCGATGTCGGGTGGACGTGATGCGCTCGGTGGTATTTCGCAGCAGGGACTCTTTTGCATCGTCGAAGCGCTGATGGATTGGGTGCACGAATTGCTCGAAGTTGCGGTGCATGCGCTCGGAGCTGAACTGCTCGACCGCGAACCGGGTACGCTCGACCTTCTGTTTGAGCCCGGCGATGATCGTGCGCCCGAGCCCGAGGATATGCCTTCGATACTCGCCGCGGTCGATCGATACGAGCTCGGCCGCAGCCGAGGGGGTGGGTGCGCGGCGGTCTGCTGCGAGCTCAACGAGCGAAATGTCGATCTCGTGGCCGACAGCGGCGATAACCGGCGTCTCCGCTTCGGCGACCGCTCGTACCACCGCTTCGTCTGAGAAGGGCAGCAGATCCTCGAGGGATCCGCCCCCGCGGGTGACGACGATGACGTCACCGAGACGATGCCGATCGGCGCGGCGGATCTGCGCCGCGATTCCCGCAGCGGCTCCGTCTCCCTGCACGAGGGTTGGCAGTACGACGAGGTTAATGCCCGAATGCCGCCGTCCGAGCACCTGCAGGATGTCTCGGATAGCCGCCCCCGTCGGGGACGTGACCACGGCGACACGCTCGGGAAAGGCCGGGATGGGGCGCTTTCGCTCCTCGTCGAAGAGGCCTTCCGCGGCGAGGCGCTGCTTGCGTTCTTCGAGTGTTGCGAGGATGCTGCCGACTCCCGCAAGGCGCATCGACTCGCAGATGATCTGATAGTTCCCGCGCCGTGCGTACACCGACACATTGCCGGTGACGACGACCAGCTTTCCGTCCGCCGGTTCGAAGGCAAGTGTGTTCGTTCGATTGCGGAACATGACCGCCTGGATAACCGCTTCCTCGTCCTTGAGGGTGAAGTAGAGGTGGCCGGCCGCCGACGCCTTGAAGTTCGACACTTCGCCCTCGAGCACGATGTTGGGAAATCGCTCTTCGAGGGCGTACTTGATTCTTCGGGTGAGCTCGCCGACGCTGAGCGGTTTCTGTGCGCCGCCGTCCATGCTTTGAGCTTACACGTTCGCTATGATAAACTCAATCGCCATGAAACTGAGCGTGTGTATCGACGCCACGGCGTTGAGCAAATATGCGGTCGCCCCGCTTGCCGAGGGACCGAGTGCGGCAGAGCGTGTGGGCCGGTTTGCAGCGAACCTCCCGAACGTTCTGGGGACGACGATTCTGGCGGATCGGGAGACCCCGGCTGCGGCAGTCGCGGCCGCTCGCGCGGGCGGCGGAGATGCGAGTGCCGGCGGAGGCCCGGGGGGCGCGGCCGTCATCACCCGTGATGCCTGGGATACGGTGGCACTCGTCACTGCGCTGAAAGAGGCTGCTGCCGGCGCAGACGCGCTGCTTCTCTGTCGCGCGGATGCACCCTTCCTCGACCCGACGGTGACCGGCCGCATGCTCGAGAGCCACCATACCTACGTTGCGGAGTTCACCTTTGCCGACGGCTATCCCGGCGGGATTACACCGGAGATCGTCGATCCTCGCATTCTTGATCAGCTGCGCGCGCTGGCCGAAGGGTCGCCCGAGCCCGTAACCCGGGACGCGCTCTTCGCCGTCGTGCAAAAGGACATCAACGCGTTCGACGTTGAAACCGAGCTGTCACCTGTGGATCTGAGGATACTGCGGGCGACGCTCGCCTGCGATACGGCGCGCAACTATCTTTTGTGCTCCCGCGTAGCGGCGGAGCTGGAAACCGGCGGTGAGCGCAACGACCGCGGCATCGGAGGCGGTGGAACTACGGACGGGGGCGGCGCTTCCGTGGGGCATGCCGCCGAGGGCCAGGCCGCCGAGGGCCAGGCCGCCCGGATCGGCGAGCTTCTTCAGCGTCGCGGGGAGATCCTGCGCACGCTCCCGGCCTACACCTCGATACAGGTGGTCGAGGGCGACGTGCAGACACCCATTCACAGCCCCTACCAACTCATGCGCCCGGATGCTCTGGAGGTACGGGAAGAGATGCCGCTCGAGCGCTTCGAGGCTCTCATCGGTGAGCTCGCGAGCTTCGCGCCGGACGGTATGGTGCACATCTCCCTGTGGGGCGAGATCGGTCTTCACTCGCGCCTTCCCGAGCTCATTCGCACGGTGGAGGAAGCTCCGGGGCTCGAGCTGCTCCTGGAGACATCCGGTGTCGGATGGCGTGACGAGCATGTGAGCGAGGTCGCCGCGATGAAACTGAGCTCGACCCGCTTCATCATCGATCTGGATAGTGATGATGAGGAGAGTTACACGCGCGTGCGTGGCCATGGGTTTCAGGAGGCCCGGCAAACCGCCGATACACTTCTAGAGGCGCATGGAGACCGCGTCTACGTGCAGACGATACGGATGGGCGAAACGGAGCAGCAGGTCGAAGCCTTCTACCGGGCGTGGAAGGATCGCGGCGTGCAGGTGATCGTGCAGAAGTACGACCACTACTGCGGAAAGCTGCCGGACAGGCGCGTCACCGATATCTCGCCGCTGAGCCGGTTTCCCTGTCGCCATACGCAGCGCGATCTGAACATCCTGATAGACGGCAGTGTGCCGATGTGCAGAGAAGACCTGGATCGCGAGCATATGATGGGGAACGTGTTTGAAGACGGCATCGAGTCAGTCTGGCAGAACGGCAACGCGGCCCATCTCCGTCAGGTACGCGCGGAGTATCCGGAGCTCTGCCGGCGGTGTGATGAGTACTACACATTCAACTACTGAGGAAAGTTTACCGTATACCGTCGTCGGGGGCAGACATGTCGACCGCGGTGTGTCCTCCTCTATCAACCTGACTCTGGTTGTCCTAAACCGCGGGCGGAGCATCAACCGCGGCGGCTTCTTTGAGCGGCTGCTGGATCTCGGCTTCTCGGATGTGTTGTCGGTGGAAAATGCCGGGTCGCATTACGATGTGGAGTCGCTGTCGCAGGCGCACCGGGATGTACGGTTCCTCCTGTTGAGGCGTGAGACGAGCCTCGGAGAGCAGGTGAACGTCTCGATGCAGGAGGCGCGCGGGCGCTTCGTCTATGTCATCTGGAACGACATGAAAGTATCAGGACTGAGCGATGCGATGCAGAACGCGCTGCGCGCGCGAAACTATCTGTGTACAGCGCCTCTGGTTCGGAATCAGAAGTCGGAGCTCCTGCCGACGGCGATGGCGCCGGCCTTCTATCGTTCCAGACTGAAGGTCCTGCCGCTGGTGCCCGCCTACATCGGAACACCCACGCTCTACCCCTACGACTATGTGGGCATATACAACAGGGAACAATTCGTGTTCTCGGGAGGCTACGACCACCGCATTCCCTCTCCGTACTGGCAAAAGCTTGATTTCGGCTTTCGAGCCCATATGTGGGGTTATACGATTCACGTCGACCCGCAGCTTCTGGTTTCGAGCGCCCATGCGCCCGTCGAGGATGCAACCCCCGATGAGAGCTACCGGCGATTCTTTCTGAAAAACCTCTCGGTTCGATTCAGTGCGGACCAGGCGGACCTGCCGGTTTCGCGTTTCCCGGCATTCGCGCTGAAGACCGGCGGTGGCCTGTACGGGAGCTGGCGTCTGTTCCGCGAAGTGCAGAACTGGGTGCGGGAGAACCGCTACCGCTTCAAGCAGGATGCCCGCCGCGTGACCGAGCTCTGGGAGGCGGACCGATGACCGCGATATTCCTCCAGGTACGCCTCGGTTCCAGCCGTTTTCCCCGAAAAGCGCTGGCCGAGCTTGCCGGGCGCCCCGTGATCGAGCATGCCATGCACGCACTCAGGGAGGTTGCCGTGGACCGCCACGTGCTGCTGACCGACCAGGAAAGCGCAGCGCAGCTTTCGCCCCATGCCTCCCGGTCGGGTTTCGGGCTGTTCGTCGGTGACCCCCACGACGTGCTTGCGCGTTTCGCCGCAGCCGTCGAATGGTACGAGCCTGCGACCGTGGTGCGCGCCACCGGAGACAATCCTCTTGTATCCGCCGACGTCACGAGGGCGGCACTGGAGGCTCATGCAGAAAGTGGCGCCGACTACACCGCGCTGACCGGGGGGCCTCTCGGGACGGGCGTAGAGGTTATAAGAGCGCAGGCCCTGCTTCAGGCGGCGGGGGAGGCACGTGATCCCTACGAGAGGGAACACGTGACCCCGTTCCTATACCGCCACCCGGAGCGCTTCCGCCTGCGTATCGAGTCGGTGCGCGAGTCCTGGCGGCGTGACGCGGCATCGGTAACGCTCGATACCCCCGCGGACTATTCGCGACTGAAGGAGATCTTCGGTGAGCTCTACGCGGGGGCGCCCATCGATATCGAAACCCTCGTCACTCACCTCTCGCAGTCGGCCCGCGAGGAACGGGGGTCCCGCAGACACAGCGCATGAGGCCCCCGGTCATTTTCCTTCCCGAGTACAGACGCAGACACGGTCTCGGTCATTTCTCGCGGGCGGCGTCGCTGGCGGCGGAGATCGGTACCCGGGCCTTCATCTACCTGCCGGCTCACCTCGACCCTGACCGGCGGGATGCGCTGCGGGCCATAGCCGCGGCCCGCAACGTGGAGGACCGCCTCCTGGAGAGGCTCCCCGGCGAGGCTACCGGCCGACGGCGGTTCTTCGTGGTCGACAGGCGGGACGTCTCCGGCGAGGAGCTCGAGCGGCTGCGCCGGACGGGATTCGCGCTCGCCATCGACGCCGCCGGTTCGGGGAGACAGCACTGTGATTATCTCGTGGATGTTCTGCCCCGACGTGATGATGCGCCGGCAAACGTCCGGGATCTGCGACTTCTCGATCTGCCGGCTGTCGGCCCGTCTTCGACGACCGGCTGGGCAGCGCCGTCGACGGCAGGGGCCTCCGGGTCCGCGGCGTCGGCCGCGCGCAGAGTCCTGGTCACCTTCGGCGGTGACGACCCCGGGGGGATGACCGGGCAGGTAGTGAGCGCCGTTCTGTCGACAGGGCGATACGCCGGCGAAGACATCGATGTTCTCCTTCCCCAGCTTTCGCCGCAGGCGGCGGCGAGCGTCGTTGACCTGGGGGGCGACGTTCGCCTCATCAGCGGGCCGGTGGACCTGCGGGAGACCATCGCGGGATACGAGTTGGTGGTCACCTCCTTCGGGCTGACCGCCTTCGAGGCTGCGTGGGGCGGTGCCGAGGTCCTGCTCGTGAATGCAAGCCGGTATCACGCGCAGCTCGCCCGCCGAGCGGGCTTTCGAAGCGTCGCCGTTGGTCGCCCGCCACTGCGTCGGCTGTCCCGGCTCCTCGATCGCCGCATGCGCACGGGCGGCGGGGCCGACAGGGTCCGGGAGAAGCTGACCGGCGCCGATTCGATCTCCCTCTCCTCTCTCATCTCATCCCTCGACCTGCCGCTCGTCCACGACTGTCCTGCCTGCGCCGCGCACGAAGGGCAAGTCGTGGCACGCTTCGAGCACCGAACCTACGTCCGCTGTGCGGACTGTGGGATGATATACCTCCGAAGCTTCGAGGCGCCACGCGACTATCCCGAAGGCTACTTCTTCGAGGAGTACCGCCGGCAGTACGGCAGGACCTACCTCGAGGACGCCCCTCAGATCAGACGCACGGGACACCGAAGGCTCGAGGACGTCGCACGCGCGGCCGGGCACTCCGGCACTGGGCGCCTTATCGATATCGGGTGTGCGTACGGGCCCTTCCTCTCCGCAGCAGCCGAGCGCGGCTACACGCCGGTCGGCGTCGACGTGAGCGGGGCCGCGGTATCCTACGTCGTCTCGGAGCTCGGATTCCCGGCTTTTCGGATGGCCCTCGAGGAGCTTGCCGCTTCCGAGAAGCGTCCACGGGAGCTCGAACGTGGCGGAGCGGCGGTGGTGACGATGTGGTACGTGATCGAACATCTCCCGGATCTCACAGACGCCCTCTCGGTGGTGTCTGATCTCCTCGAGCCCGGAGGCGTGTTCGCCTTCTCTACGCCGAATGCGACGGGCGTTTCGGCACGTCGAAGCCGTCGTGATTTTTTGCGCAGAAGTCCCCCTGATCATTTCACGGTCTGGTCTCCGCGCACCGCCCGGCAAGTGCTCGCGCGATACGGATTCGAAGTTACCGGCGTACGCGTTACCGGCCACCATCCCGAGCGTTTTCCCGGCGCATCACGCCTCCGCGACGGTGGGCCGGGGCGGCGGGTGCTGCTCGCGTTCAGCCGCGTGCTGGGACTCGGAGACACGTTCGAGGTCTACGCGGTGAAACGGAAGGGGAACAATGAGTAGATACGGAATACTCGTCCTCGGTGCGGGGGTTATGCAGCTTCCCGCACTCGAGGCGGCTCGGCGGAACGGGTGGTACCTCGTGGTCGCCGATGGCAATCCCGAGGCACTCGGCCGGGAGCTTTCGGACGCCTTTCACGTGGTTGACCTAAAGGATATGGGCGGTCTTCTGGCCCTCGCGCGCAGCTATTACGAAGCAGGAAGGCTGCACGGCGTCTTCACCGCCGGCACCGACTTTTCCGCCTCCGTTGCCTATGTGGCCGAGACCCTCGGACTCCCCGGTATTCCCTACGAGGCCGCCCTCAATGCCACCGACAAAGTTCGCATGCGCCGTGTACTCACCGACGCCGGCGTTCCATCGCCACGGTTCTGCGAGGTTTCTCACTCCGGCGGCCTCGACGCGGTCGATGTGCCACCGCTGCCGGTCGTAGTGAAGCCGGTCGACAATATGGGCGCCCGCGGGGTGCGGCGCGTGGAAGAGGAGGCTGCGCTTCGTGATGCCGTGATGGATGCGATCGTGTTTTCCCGCAGCGGACGGGCCATAATCGAGGAGTTCATCGACGGGCCCGAGTTCAGTATCGACGCGCTCATCGTGGACGGTCGGATGCGGGTGTGCGGTATCGCCGACCGCGACATCCGGTTTCCGCCCCAGTTCATCGAAGTGGGCCACACCATGCCGACGGCCTACGGCGAGCGCGAACAGAGCGAGGTCTCCGCGGCGCTCTCGGCGGCCGCCCGCGCCCTCGGTATCCAAAACGGTGCGGCGAAGGGCGATATCTTTCTCACCGATCAGGGGGCGATCGTAGGGGAGGTGGCCGCGCGGCTCTCCGGGGGCTACATGTCGGGATGGACCTACCCATACGCGAGCGGCGTTCCCCTCACCGAGGCCGGCATGCGGATCGCACTGGGACTTGACCCCGGTGATCTATCGCCGCGGCGCCGGTGGAGCTCCGCCGAGCGGGCGTCGATATCCATACCGGGTCGAGTAATGCAGGTGAGCGGCTTCGACGATGCGCGGGCGCTATCGAGGATCGAGAAGGTGTTCGAGCGGTGCGCTCCAGGAGATGTGGTTGTGTTTCCGCGGAACAACACTGAGAAGACGGCCAACGTGATTTCCGCTGCGCCCTCACGTGATGAGGCGACGACCGCGGCCGAGGAGGCGATTGCGCGCATCGTGGTCCGTCTGGTCCCTGATGATGAGGCCACCAGCGGGTTTCTGGCGGAGCCCGGTCTCCCGGCAGCGTTCGATCTCAGCGCCCGTATCAACCGTGCGGCGCTGGACGCCATGCCCGACGAAAGGCCCGGAGCCGGGTGCGCGGTATACAGGCCCCTGCCTGAGATCAGCGCCGAGCATGAACGCGACTGGAACTACCGCACGATAGCGCGCAGTCTCTCGTTGCTGGAAATACTGACCGGCGCGAGGCCGGCCCGTGGAGAGGAAGCGGCGCACGGTCGCTCCTTCTGGCGGGCGCTGTTAAAAGGGGGGCTACAGGGCGCGCTCTTCTATCTCGATACTATAAACGGGGGGAGCCGATGACAGTGAAGCGTATCCTGATTTTGTTGATTACAATCCAGTTTGCCTCGTTTCTTCCCGCGGCGGACGCCGTGCCGCTGCCGCAGCTCCTCGACAGAACCGGCGCGCGACTGGCGTGGGACTCGTATCGTGATCACGGTACGCTCTCTCGCGGGACGACGATCGTAAGCTTTGCCCCCGGGCGACGCTCAGCCGTGCTGAATAGTACCGAGAACCTCTTCATCGGAGAGGTCAGCATGGAGGACGGTGCGCTCTACTTCAGCGAGGAGGCCGCCTCCAGGCTGGAGGCCGTGTTTGCCCCGCCGGAGCGGACGGGTGACGGCCGCTACGTTACCGCGATTTACATCGATCCCGGTCACGGTGGGAAGGACCCCGGCACCATCGGCCGACACCGGATAAACGGTCAAGTGATCGAGTTACACGAGAAGGACATCGTCCTCGACGTGTCCCGGCGGCTTCGTGAGATGCTCGCCCAGCGCTACCCGGAGAAAGAGGTCATGCTTTCGCGGGACGAGGACATCTATCTGACACTCGAGGAACGCACGGCCCTTGCGAACGAAGTAGAGGTGGCAAAGAATGAAGCCATCATCTACCTCTCTATCCACGCTAATGCATCGCTCAATAGCAACGCTACCGGTTTCGAGGTGTGGTACCTGCCACCGGAGTACCGACGCAGGAATCTCATCGATGCCCGAACGGCCGGTGTTGACGACCCGGACGTGTTGAATATCCTGAACACCATTCGCGAGGAAGAGTTCACCATTGAGAGCGTACTGCTCGCGCAGAACATCGTCGACTCTCTCGACACCCAGGTCGGAGCTGTTTCGACCAATCGTGGCATCAAGGAGGAGTCATGGTACGTTGTACGCAACGCGAAGATGCCGTCAGTCCTCGTCGAACTCGGTTTCGTGACGAATCCTGGCGAGATCATGCGATTACGTGACAGCGATTACTTGAACAAGCTCGCACTCGGGATATACAATGGGATTTCGACGTTCATAACGAGCTTCGAGGAGTAGATGCAGAGCGCCAGACGATTGTACGCAGCGGACAAGTCTCTTTACATCGCAGCACTCATGCTGGCCGCTACCTTTGTTATCTCTCTGGTGTTCTATCTCACGCTGCACGCGGAGAACGCTGAACGGGTACTGTTCTTCCCCGGGAACATCAGTGACGACATATCGGGCGAGCGCCGCGTCGTCACGAATTTCTCGGACCTCGAACGTGACATGGAGGTTCTTACGGAGGAAGTCATTCTCGGGCCGACGTCACTGTACCGCTCGCGGGTGCTTCCGAAGGATACGGGAATCCAGGTTTTCATGTTGCGCGATAACGTCCTCTACGTCGACTTGAGCCGGGCGGCGCTTTTCGGCGACGACTCAGTTCGACTCGATTTTGTCGATTCCGCGGCAGTGCTCCAGCGATCCCTGCAGTTCAATTTCCGCTCGCTCGAGGACGTCGTGATCACAGTAGAGGGCCAATTACCGAATGAAACGTATTTCGAGCAGCAAAATCGCCAAAATGGGGCATAGGTGTAATCCACAAAAAAGTTGACAAACGCTTTTGCTTTCGTATAATTGGGTTAATGTAGATGACCTCGCGTCAAACCGAAGAAAAGGAGCTGGGAATGAAACGGTCCTTGATGCTAATTGTTGTGGTCCTCATGTGCTTTACCGTACCGGTGTTTGCCGAGCAGCAGACGCTGATCAACTTTTCGGAGTTGATTGCGGACTATCCTGCCGAAGCGCCGGTGAACGACCGGGACACGCTTCTTGATTTCAGTGACCAGGCAAGCACCGTTTTCTCTGAAGAGGAAAAGGCGGAGATGAAGACTTCCCTCGCTATTGAGCAGTGGGAGGTTGATCTCGCGTCCTCGTCCACCTTCACCGAAACGTTGCGAAACTCGACGGTCAGACAGGCGTTCGTGCGAGATGACGCCAATCAGTTTGCCGGTGAGGCAGTGATGGGCGTACGGGTGTTCTTCCCGGAAGCTCCGTACAACGGCTGGGCAATGGTGCGTCCTCCATTCGAGATTGCGGCCTACGCCGATCCGACTGAAGTCCAGGACGACGGGACGCTTGTTACCCCGCAGGATCAGCAGGGAAGCGGCGACAAGTACCTGAACTCTGGCGTCGTCAAGAACGTCGGCACCTTGAAGTCCCTTTCCATGAACGTCCACGGGCTGAACTTCCCTCACGGCGTTAGCGTGGTGCTTCAGGATCAGAACAA
Source organism: Spirochaetota bacterium (assembly GCA_009908925.1). GTDB lineage: Bacteria > Spirochaetota > Spirochaetia > DSM-27196 > PWMO01 > JAAAOH01. The sequence goes on from JAAAOH010000312.1 coordinate 10,913, forward strand.
CGAGACCCACGAGATCTTCCTCGGGTACCTCAACTTCGAGGGCTGGCGACGACTCGAGTGGGAGAACCCGAACTATATCACCGAGGTCCGTGATCGCGAGCTGCGCACCTTCCCGCTGTATCCGAATCTGCAGCCGATGCGCAAGCTCATCGGTATCCGAATCTATCGTGATGCAGAAATGCAGGGTGGTGACTTCATCGGATACTTCAAGGACATTACCCTGACCTACGACCTCGCGACCCTGGATCTTCAGGGCGACATCGACAATGAAGCTGTCTGGGGCATTCTCCAGGAGCGTGAAGCGGAGCGCCGACGGGCAGAGCTTCGCCGCCTCGGTAACACCCAGATTCTTCGCTACCTCGAGCGTCTGAAGCAGGATCAGAGTGAGGCGCAGGCCGAACAGGAAGCGGGGCAGGGCCAGGAAGGCTAGTCCGGTGTTCTCTCTCACAGAGTGAAGACTTCTTGAAGTGGCTTCGTTAGCCGCGGTATGCCTGCCACAGGGGGGGTACCGCGGCTTTTGAAGTATCAAGCAGCGTGTTGGCACGCCTCGGCCAAATCAGCCACCGCATAGGCCGGCACCTCCACACTCGTTCCCCGCTGCCCGCGACGCCAGCGAACCGGCGGAGTCGCGAGCTCACACATCCACACCCGC
>JAAAOH010000227.1 GCA_009908925.1 Spirochaetota bacterium
CGATGGGGCAACAGCGCTCAGCGCCGAGGGCACAGCCTTCTGGTCGGCCTCGTTCGATCTCTCCAGTCTCGATGAGGGTGTGCACTCGATCACGGCGGTCTCCACCGACGTAAACGGCATTGAGTCTCCACCGGCGATGGTGAGCTTCCTGTACGACAGCTCCGGGCCTGCAGTGGAGATCACCTCCCCGGAGAGCGGCACACTCGCCACCGGCAAGGTCGATCTCGAAGTCAGCGTATCGGATCTCAACGGTATGCGCTCGGTAAGCGTCCAACAGGGGGCAGGCGGCGCGATCGAGAGCCTGCGCGTCCGCGAAGGCCGCGTGGAGGAGTCGTTCTCCTATCAGGTGGACACCACCGAACTCCAGGACGGGCCGGTGGTGCTCTGGATCACAGCCGTGGACACCACGGGGTCGGTCACCCGCTTCCCGTTTCTGCTTATCGTCGACAACTCCCCGCCCGAAATCAATCTCGTCTCTCCCGGTGAGGAAACAGTACCCGCAGGCGAAATGGTCTTTGCCGGAAGCCTCACGGACGAGGTCGGGGTCGCGACGGCCACCTATACGACGAGCTCCGGGGAGCAGGGTGAGCTCACGCTCACCCCGGGCGATCCTTTCTGGTCGGTGCCCGCCACATTCACCGAGGGCCGCCGTGGAAGCTTTACACTCACCGCCACCGACGACGTGGGCAACACCGCCGTGCTCGAACACACCGTCGAGATCGACGAGGAGGCCGACCTGCCGCGCATCGTTTCCAATCGCGTGACCGATGGATACCTGATCGGACATGCAGCGGACGACGACGGCGTCTCGGCCGTAGAGCACCGCCTCGGCGACGGCGAGTGGACACGCGTTGAGACAACGAGAACCTTCGCGGTACCGGTGCCCGCAGCACGCCCGGGAAGCTACGATCTCGAGGTCCGTGCCGTCGATGTCTCAGGACGCACCGGCCCGACGGTCGAAGAGGAGATAACGATTCCCGCACCGGCGCCCATCCTCGGCGAACTCGAGGGTCCCGATGGTTCATTTCGGCCGGGCCGCATCATGTACGAGGGTGAATCGCTCGTCGTGGCGGGCAGCGTCGAGAAGGCGTGGGGCGCCGGCGCGGTGCAGTACAGCTTCGACGGTGAAAACCCATCGTCGTCACGGCTCGGCGATATCTCCGATGACGGCACCGCAGACTTCGAGCTGACCCTCGGCAGTCGACAGGCGCCCGGCCGTCATGACCTCACCATCCGGGTCGAAAACGAAGAGGGCGAGGGTGATACGATCTCGACCTTCTACTACGTGCTCGAGCGCCTCCCTGACGAACCCGATCCGGATGAGACCTACGTCACCGGAATCACCGATGATCCGGGGCTCTACCTCGCCGACGGGCGACTCGACGGCGGGAGTGGCGGCAACGACGGCGCCGGCGGTGGCGACCGCGGCGCGGCCGGTAACCGCGGCGGGCGGCTCCACTTTCGGAATACGCGACCGCTCACCGCGTTCGTCGCCGGCGGTGACATCGCTTCGGCGCGACTCGAGCCCGAAGCCGACGGCTTCCGTGTCTCCGTTGACGGCTCGGCGGTCGCAGTTACACCGCAGGCGCCGAGCCGCCTCGACGGTGTTCGCCTCGTCGTGGAGACCGCGGGCGGACGTGAGCTGCGATCTCCTTCCCTCGACCTGCTCTACGATCCCGAGGCACCGACGCTGCGGATGCTCTCACCCGAGCCGGACCAGTGGCTCTCAGAGGCGGGCGAGCTGCGCGTTGAAGCGGCCGACAACCTCGACGAGTTGCGTGTGGAGTATGCCGTGGGAGACGGCTCATTCGCCCCGCTGCGGGCCGGGGAGGAAGGCTACGCAGCCTCGCTTTCGGTGCCCGCCGATGAGGGCAGCACGGCGGTGGTCGTCCGGGCAACGGACGGGGCTGGAAACTCCACCGTAGTCGCGCGGACTGTCACCTTCGATACCGCAGCTCCGGAGTTCACGATCCTCACGCCCGATGCGGAAACCCCCGTAAACGGTGAAATCACCGTGATCGGCTACGTCGCCGACGACGGTCCACTGTCGAGCCTGCGATGGAGCGCCGACGGCGAGGAGTTCGAAGACCTCGAGACCCGCAGGGCATTCTCTTTTCCCGTATCGCTCACCCGCTATGGAAGTGGTGACGAGCGCCCGGTGATCGAGGCGACGGATCGCGCCGGGAACGTTGAGCTGAGAGAAATGACCTTCGAGATCGCCGTGGAGGAGGACATACCGGAGGTTTCCATCCAGCTCCCTCCCACCGGCAGCGTGGAGCGGGAGGACTTCACCATCAGTGGCAGCGCCTTTGACGACGACAGTGTCGCCGACATCCTTGCGAGCATCGACGGAGGTCCGTACCGATCTGTCGGCGAGGGTGGTTCCTTCTCTCTTCCGATCGACGTGGCGGAGCTCGGAGACAACGGCCACACGGTACGTGTGAAGGCGGTCGATCTCGGCGGGGTGGAGAGTGAGCCTGCGAAGCTCGACTTCTTCGTGAGCCTCGAAAGCCCCGCAGGCACGGTTTCCTACCCGAAGCTCGCAGAGTCCGTGAGCGACCGCATCACCATGACCGGAACTGCCTCGGACGCCAACGGCATCGAATCGGTACGGCTGTCATTCGACAACGGCGCCACGTTCCAGCGCGCAGAGCCGGACCCCGATGCGGGCTTCGAAGAGTGGAGCTACGGCCTGGAGACCGCAATACTCTCCGACGGTCTGCATGCGGTGCAGGTCGAGCTCACCGACAGCCACGGCACGCAATCGCTGTTCTCGAGCCTCATCACCATCGACAACACGCCCCCAGTCGTCGACCTGGACCTCCCGGAGGACGGTGAGACCTACTACGGAAGCATCATTCTGTCCGGCGACGTGCACGACAATCTGGGCCTCGCGGACGTGGAGGTACGCCTGACGCCGGCCGGCGGCGGGACCGAGAGCGACACCGCGGCGGCGCCGACAGACGTCGTGGCCGCGGAAGCCGCGAACGACGGCGAGACCGCGAGCGCAGGTGGTGGCGAAACCGCGGGCGCACGCCCCGAGCCCTTCGTCGTGTCCCTCGAGCCGCGCGCCGGCGGCGTCGTGCGGGAAGAGCTCGACCTCTCGACACTTCCCGCCGGCCACTACAGCCTCTCGGTGGTCGCGACCGATGAGTCGAACAATCGAAGCAGCGACTCCCGCGACATATCGCTCATCACGGACCTCGCCGAGCAGGAGCGCATCGAGCTGCACGCGCCACTTGCAGGGTATGACAGCAGCGGTACGCCTGTGGTCGAGGGGCGCCTTGTGAGCTATCGCAGCTTCGAGCGGGTGACGGTGCGCCTGGACGGTGTCTCCCTCGGGACCGCTGAGGTGGAGTCGAACGGTTTCTTCTCCTATCCGCTTGATCCCGACGCGCTTCGGGCCGGAGACTACCGCGTAGACGTCGCGGCCGAGGTCCCCGGCGGAGAGAACCTCGAGTCACCGACGCATGAGTTCTCATATGAGCCGCTGGGGCCGTGGGTTTCCATCGACAGCCACCGAAGCGGCGCAACCGTCTCGAGCCGCCCTACGATTTCCGGCACCGCCGGCTACACCTTCGAGCCGCCGGCGGATCTCGAGGAAGGCAGCCGGGCATACCGGCAGGCGGCCCGCGGCTACGAGGTGGAGCGGGTCGATGTCAGCCTCGACGAGGGCGCCTCCTGGGACGAGGCGCATGGCGCCGGGGAATGGGACTATCGCATCGAAACCGCCGGCGTCGCGGAAGGCGGGTTGCCGGTCCTGGTCCGGATGACGGCGGCCAATGGCGAGCAGGCCTTCAACCGCGTTCAGCTATTCGTGGACACCGTCCCGCCGGTCGTGAACCTCGAGCTCCCGCGTGATAACTCGCGATTCAACGATGTGCTCCTCGCCGCCGGGGCGGCCTCCGATTCCACCGAGCTTTCCAGTGTTCAGGCCATTCTCCGCGAGGGAAGCCGAAGCCGCTACGAGGTGCCCGAGTTCATCCAGGGGCTCTATGGCGACTTCCACTTCCTGGGAGCAAGCACCTGGGATGTCGGGGTTGGCCTCACCTTCTTCGAAGACAACGTCAAACTGCAGGCGCAGTTCGGCCAGGCCCCACCGGGCCGCTTCTCCGGTACGCTACTCGGCGGCAAGCTCCTGGCAAATGTCGCACGGGTTCCGGCGAGCTACTTCTTCGGTCCCGACCTCGATTTCCTCTCCGCATCTCTGGCGTTGGGCGCGAACTTCTCCTACTTCACCGAGGAGGATCTGGTCATCGGCGGTATCGTCGGACAACTGGAGTTTCCTATCATCACGAACGAGGCATGGCGGGCCCTGAACAGCTATTCACTCTACACCGAGGGGCAGCTGTGGTTCATCTCCTCGGACATTGAAGGTGGCACTGAGGCCAAACTCAGTTTCGGCCTGCGGGTACAATTCTTATGAAAAAATACGTTCTTCTTGCAGCACGCATTCTGACCGTTTTCGCCGTCGCGTTCTCTCTGACGACCTGCGGCGACTTCCTCAAGCCCGGCCTCGGTGAAGAAGTCGATCTCGAAGACCCGGACGTGACCATCGACTCCCACTCCGACGGACAGTATCTCTCCGGTCAGGTGACCTTCGAGGGCACCTTCGCCGACGACATCTCGGGGGACTCGATCAAAGTCTCGACGGACGGCGGAAGCAGTTTCTCCTCCGCCACCCGCGTGGACAAGAAGAACGGCATGTGGTCTCACGATGTGGACACCACGCAACTGGCGGACGGCGAGTATGAGGTGCGCGTGCGCGTAACCGACACCGCCGGCAAGACCACCGACGCGAAAATCCTCGTGTACTTCGACAACAACGCACCGGCGGTGCTCGTGCGGACACCGCAGGGGCTGTCCTCTACGAGCTTCAACGAGACGATTTCGGTCTCAGGCGATGCGTATGATCCGTTTGGTGTCGTTCAGGTGGACGTCGGAATCTTCAGCGTCGACCCCGGAACCGGCGAGCAGGACGTCCAACTCGTCCTCCGGGAGACAGAAAGCGAGAAGACAGACGCCGAAATGAACGGCGAGACGCCATGGGATGCGGCACAGGGTACGAGCGCGTGGACCTATCCGCTGAACACCAACTTTTACGCAGAGATAGCAGATGGACCGACTGACTTTCAGCTCGTCTTCCGCGCGACGGACCGTGCGGGGAATACCCGACAGACGGTCTATCATCTGGATTCACTTCGCGCGGCGGTCGATGCCGACCCGACCTGCGACGAGCTTCCTACAGTCGATGCGCTCTACACCGCTACTGCAAGCGCAACCGACGTCTGCGACCAGGCGCCCACCGATCTCATGGAGAGCGCGCTCGACCTCACCATCGATCAGGAGCAGGACCTGCCGCAGTTCGAGTTCTCAATTCCCTCACCGAGCGATCCGGCGCTTGGCGCCGACCCGCGGGCCACGGGATCAATCACCGATGACGACGGTGTGGCACCCGAGACCATCGAGATACTCATCGTCGAGTCCGTCGGCGGCTCCGACACGCTGGCAACGGCCGAGGCCGATCCGGCGATAAACTGGGTCCCGGTGACAAGCTACAGCGGCTCGGGCACCCGGGTGAGCTGGGAGCACGATCTCTCCGGGCTCCCCCAGGGCGACAACGCCATCGCCCTGCGCGCTGAGGACGTAAACGGACGGCTTGCGGTATCGCCCGGACCCGCGGACATCCGCCCCGGCAATGACCTCTTCGACTTCGCCATCGATGAGGGACCGCCCATTCTCTCAATCGACGCCCCCGCCGCGGGAAGCTATCACAACGCAAACATCACCCTGAGCGGCACCGCGGAGGACGGTACCGGCATCAACGCCGTCGAGGTCAGCACCGACGGCGGCAGCACCTGGGAGGCGGCCACCGTCACTCAGACACCCGGCGAGACCACCATCTGGGACTGGGAGTACACGTTCACCGAGCCTGAATCCGCCACGCCGCCGCCCGACGGCACCATTTCCTTCCGGGTCCGCGCCGAGGACAACGCGCTGAAGACCGATACGGAAAGCGTGCAGGTCACCCTCGACCTGACCGCCCCCGTCCTCGAGTTCCTCGCACCCGCGGCAAACGACGAGGTAAACGGTAGCATCATCTTCCAGGGCACCACCGAGGACTTCCAGGTGGCGGAGCTTGCCTTCTACGACGTTGCCTTTGGCGACGTCGGCTCGGCCACCCCGCTTGCTACCCTCACCGATTCGGTGAACGATTTCGACACCGCCCCCTCGAGCGGCAATCCCTCGTCGTACTACCGCTGGTACAGCTCGGTCGACACGACCGCCTACCAGTCAGGCGGTCCGGCATCGGCCGAGACCTTCACCATCGTTGCCACCGACGCGGCCGGGAACGTGGGGCATACCGAGCTTCCGCTCAGCGTGGACCAGGCATCAGACATCCCGACCATCTCCATCGACACGCCGTCCCTGCTCGGCGGACAGCTCGTCTACGACACCGGAAGCTCACTCGTGGTGACCATCGAGGACGACGATGCGGTCGATACGGGCAGCGCCACCTATGATCTGACGCGCGTCTCGGACGGCACCCTGGTGGAGGACGACACGGCCCTCAGTTTCACAACAGCCGACAACGCCATCTCCAAGCGCGGCACCATCACCCTGCCGGGAACCGGCGGCGAGTACACCCTCGATATCAACGTTTCAGACGTGAACGGCACCCCCGACGACCGCCCCGCCGATACCATCCAGCTCGACTCCGGTCCGCCGCAGCTCGAGGTGGATGCGGCCTTCGACGGCATCACCTATCAGGGCTCAGCCTTCACCATTCACGGTACCATTGACGACCCGCTGGGCCTCCCCGCAGACCCGGTGACGGTCTCCGTGAACGGACCCGCCGGCGCAGTCGATCTCTCCGCATCACCCCTGGTCTATGACGATGCGGCCACCCCACCGACGTGGAGTCAGGACGTGCCCATCGGCGACGGGGACGGCTCTTACGAGATCTCCATTGAAGGCACCGACCAGATCGGACTGGTCGCCACCGAGACCCGCGTCGTCCAGGTTGATACGACCGGCCCGACGCTGACGGTGACCGCCCCGGTGCAGAACGAGTCGACGACGAGCAATCTCTACACCGTCACGGGCTCGAGCCGCGACACAGGCGGTGTCGGCTTCGACGGCACCGACGACGTGGAATACAGCCTCGACGGCGGCACCTGGACAGCGCTTACGCTCAGCGGCACGAGCTGGGATGGCACCGACATCAACATCGCAAGCAGCGAGGGCACCCATACCTTCAGCTTCCGCTCCACCGACGCCCTCGGGAACCAGACCGTGGTGGGCCCGATCACCCTGTTCTACGACACCGCACCCCCGTCCTTTGCCGAGTTCTCCGTCGGGACCACGGATACGCAATCGGTGAACGCGAATCTGGATTTCGACGGCTTTGCCTACGACAGCAACCAGCTCGACTCCCTGTCCGTCTCGGTCGACGGCGGCTCACAGCAGCCGATACCCCCGTCGACGGTCTCCCTGACCCTGGACCCGGCAACCGATGCGTTCACCGCCACCGCGCACGGCCTTTCCGACGGCGACCGCATCCTCCTCGGCGGCGATACGTTGCCGGAGCTCGCAGGCGGCGGCACCCTCGACCCGACCGCCGGCTACCATGTAACCGGCGCAACGGCCGACACCTTCGCCCTGGCCGAGACATCCGGTGGCGGCACCCTCGATTTCTCCACCGCCGGCACCGGCCTGCAAACCGAGGAGTGGTCCTACACCTTCGATACCGCATCCCTCTCCGACGGTACGTACATCCTCGTTTTCACCGCCACAGACATCGCCGGGAAGACCGCCACCGCCACGCGCACGGTCCGCCTGGACACCGCGGCCCCGGAGACCCTCTCAGTCGACACCGACCTCACCGGCTGGCAGGACACGCAAAGCATTTCCGTCTCCGGTACTGCCGCCGACAGCGGCAGCGGCCTCGCGGCCGTTGAGTATCAGCTCGACGGCGGCGCATGGAATCTCGTCGGCGGCACCGCGAGCTGGACGGCCAACATCGCCTTCAACAAGGGGAACAACAGCCTGGTGGTGCGGGCTACCGACCGCGCCGGGAACACCGCACAGACCGCCTCGATAGCGGTTGACGTCGACGTGGACGCGCCGGCGCTCACCGTGGACAGCCCGACCGAAATCGTGAAGCTCAACGGTGGGACCGCCCTCCCGGTGGAGCTCTCCGTCACCGACCTCACAAGCGGCACCGGTGTGAACAGCAACATTAACGAGGTGCTCCTCAAAGCCGGAAACACCGACTTCTCGGGCGGCACCACAGCGGGCGCGCTCGATACCGGCGACAACGCGAACGGCACCTGGACCGCCGACGTACCGGCAGCCGACCTCCTCGCCCTTGCCGAGGGGCAACGAAGCATCCACGTGCGCGCGACCGACGCGGCCGGCAATCAGGCCTTCGGAAGCTTTGCCGTCCTCATCGATAAGACTGTCCCGCAGGTGGATTTCTCCGCACTCTCCGACGGGTCCACGATAAACAAGACGCTGCAGCTCTCAGGAACAGCCTCGGACACCCAGGGTCTTGCGGATCCGAGCCCGGTGACGCTGGAGGTCTTCAACCAGACCACCGGCACCTGGGAGGGCGGGCCTGCGGTCTCCGGCTCCTTCAGCTGGACCGCCACCCTCGACACGACCGCCTACGACGGCGCAGGCTCGGATTACGACACCGACGCCGGCGCCGACGGCACGCAGCTCGACCTCCGGGCCGTCGCAACCGACGCCGCCGGCAACTCAGCCACGGCCACCCGTTCGGTAACCATCGACCAGAACGCAGACCGCCCGGTGATCGAGCTCAGCAACATCGATGTCGGCGCGACCAGCACGCTCAAGCTCTCACGCACGATCTACGGTTCGGTGCAGGACGATGACGGATCGGTCACTACCCTGGAAGTCAGCCTCGACGGCAGCACCTGGACCGAAGTGGCCGTCTCCGGCGGCTCGTGGAGCTACGACATTCCGGGCACGGAAAGTGACGGAAACAAGAATCTGTACTTCCGCGTGACCGACGGCGCGGCAACGCCGACAACCTTCGAAACGAACGCTGCAACCTCCCTCGACAAGCCGCGCATCCTCGTCGACGACACGCCGACTTACATCGAGACCGCCGTCGCCTTCAATCTCGATACCATAACACCCGAAATCGGGCCGAACATCATCGTCGACCGCAGTGAGGATGGAAACTACGACTTCTCCGGGGACGAGGAGAACCTGGTAACGAACCTGCCCTTCGGCGGCAGCAAAGCCGATTTCGTGCTGCGAGTGCTCGCCTCCGATGCAAACGGCATCGGCGGTGTTTCGGTGGAGATCCCCGGAGCCACCGGCTCTCCCTTCACCGCAACGGCCAACGGGACAGACGGCAGCTATGAAGTGTTCGACACCGGCACCATCGACCTCAGCTCCGGCATTGCAGACGGAAGCGTCGATGTGCGGGTAAGCGTGACGGACAACTCAGGGCTCACCTCCACGGCAACGCGCACGATCATCGTCGACAACACGGTTCCCGACATCAGCTACCTCTCGCCGCTCGAGACGAGCATCGTAAACGGCGACGTCGAGGTGCGCGGCACCGCAAGCGACGCGGGCAGCGGACTCACTGGTGTGGAATACGAGATTGGCTACAACGCCGACGGGACGGGCTGGCAGCCGGTGAGCGGCAGCCTCTTCAGCTGGACGATCGAGCTCACCGGCAGCAATCGCATCGACCTCTACGCCGGACGCGCGGCGACGGTGAACGATACAACCGACCTCATCACCGTTACCGACCACGGCTTCTCCAACGACGACGAGGCCTTCGTCAATTGGAGCGGCGATCAGCCAACCGGCCTCGTTGCGACAGACGAGAATGATCCATACTACATCATCAACGCCACCCAGGACACCTTCCAGCTCTCCGAAAGCCCGGGCGGCGCTGCGGTTGACGTCACCGCACCGGGTACGGGCGTGCGCGTGAGCAACGCAAGCCATGATGCCGACAACGACGGCATCTGGGCCCTTCCCATCGTCTTCCGTGTCACGGACGAGGCGACGAACCAGCGCATCACCACCGAAAACGAATACGTGCTGCAGGTCGACCCCACGGGCGACATCCCGGATGCCTCGGTCGTCTACCCCGACCCCGACAGCACTCTCGGCGGCAGCATCCGCCTTTCCGGCAGCGCCGTCGATGACGACGGGGTTGCCGGCGTGTACATGCAAATAGACGTCGATGGCGACGGCGACTACGATGCCAGTGATATAGCAGACATGGACGGCGACGGCGATGGCGACGCGACGGATGTCGGTCTCGGTGGCGACTGGTACAACGGCGGCACCGGACAACTCGTCGACGGTACCGTGAGCTGGAACAAGACCATCAACGAGAGCGGCGAGTTCAACCCTGTTGGCGGCGGCCCGGACCCGCGGCCCATCAACTTCCGTGTCCGGGCCCGGGACGTAAACGGGCTCGACGGACCGTGGACCGCAAGCCAGCTCATCTACGTCGATGACGACGTGCCGCAGATCGGCTCCTCCCAGCCGCTGACCCTCGAAGAGCAGTCCACCGGGGCGACCCTGCCCTACATTGCAGACCGCTGGCTCAAGGGCAGCTGGAACCTCACCGGCAGCATCGAGGACGAGTCGGGCATTGCCGACATCACGATTTCAGGCGATGTGACAGGGAGCCTCAGCGGCAATCCCTCCTGGTTCACCGAGGACGTCGACGGAAACTACACCTTCGATATTCCGGTCACAACCGGCGCGTCCGGTGGCCGACTGTCGTTTACCATCACGGCAACCGACGAGAGCACGCCGCAGCAGCAGACCTCCGCAGCAGTCAGCGTACAGGCGGACAACCAGGCGCCCACTTCCAACGCGTACACCGGCGAAACGCCCATCGTGCAGAGCAACCTCTCCTACACGCTGGAGTCGAGCATAAACGAGGACGGAAGCGGGTTCGGCCGCGTAGCGTTCTACTTCCTGCGCCCGGATGCCGATGGAAGTGCTCCGGGCGAGCGCATCTACGCACCCATGGCGGACGACGTCTCCACGCTCACCGCGGATCTCACGCAGATCGACGGACTCTGGTTCAACGAGGGCACTGCCGGGAGCCGACCCGATCAGTTCACCCTGGTTGATGGCAGCCTGGCCGGCAACGAGAACGTCCGTGTCGGCGGTCTCGTGCGTATCGGCGGCCTCAACCGTCGAATCGTGAGCTTCGACAGCGGGACCGGGACGCTCTCCTGGGCCGAAGCCGTGGACACCTCCATCACGGGCTATGGTGTTGCATACGCTATGGTCGTCGACAACGAAACCATCGAGACACCCGTCTATTCAGGCGACACGCTTGTCAGTATCACCAACGACGACGGCGACGGCATGGTGGAGAGTATCGAGCGAACCGGCGGACTCTATCAATGG
>JAAAOH010000190.1 GCA_009908925.1 Spirochaetota bacterium
GGCGACGACCGACGTGGAGAGCGATCTGGCGGCAATTACCGCGTAGAGAATCAGGCTTCGCATCATCAGGGTATCACAGCATCATGGCATGAGAGGGCGCCCCGCGGGGGCGCCCGTTTTTCACCCTCTTGCCCCACATGCGCCCCGAGGGGTAGGGTAGTGCTCCCATCCATGAAAACAACCGGTGTGACGCGGATTCCGGTGCGTGCGCGCACCCACGTACAACGATACTTCGGCAATCTCTCCTACGTACCGACCCTGGTGAAACTCGCGGTACCCATCGCGCTGCAGCACCTGCTGATGACGGTGCTGAATCTGGCCGACACCCTCATGGTCGGGCAACTCGGCGAAGTGCAGATCGGGGCCATCGCCCTCGGTAACCAGATTTTCTTCCTGCTCATGCTCTTCCTCTTCGGCGTCGGAAGCGGGAGCGCTGTGTTTGCCTCCCAGTACTGGGGGCGACGCGATGTTGCCGGTGTGCGACGGGCGATGGGTATTTCCCTGCTTACAGGCTGTGTTGGGGCGCTCGTGTTCACCGCGCTGGGGGTGTTTGCTCCCGAGCTCCTGCTCTCGGTGTTCACCTCCGACCCGGCGGTCATTTCCGAAGGGGCCGGGTACCTGCGGATCGTGGCCCTGAGTTACCTCGTCACGTCGATCAGCATGGGCTACGTCCATGCACTTCGCAGCGTCGGCGACACCCGCCTGCCGCTGTACGCGACCGCGATCTCCATCACGCTGAACGTCGCAGGTAACTACGTTCTCATCTTCGGTGCGCTGGGGTTTCCCGCCCTCGGCGTGCAGGGAGCCGCCATTGCGACGGCGATCGCCCGGGTGGTCGAGCTCTCCCTGATTCTCCTCGTCGTGTACCGCAGAAAGGGGCCCACGGCGGCCACGCTTGCGGATCTGCTGCGCTTCGACTGGAGTTTTGCACGGCGCTTCTACGGTCGTGCAATGCCGGTTATCTTCAACGAGATCTTCTGGTCTCTCGGCTTCACCATGTACACGGTGGTGTTCGCCCGAATGGGTACGAGCCACCTCGCCGCCTACACCATCGCCGACACCGTCGGTCGACTGCTCCTGGTGATGTTCATCGGAAGCTCGCAGGCGAGCGCGATTCTACTCGGTAACGTGATCGGAGAGGGCTCGGGAAACGCCGAGCGCTCGGCACACCCCGAACTCGGCAGAGGCGTCAACACGGGCATTGCCTCAGCACAGCACATTGGCACGAGCCTGATCAAAATTCTCCCCGTCGCGTCGGCCGTGCTCGGGCTGCTGGTATTCACCGCCGTTGCGCCGTGGGTACCGTCTCTCTTCGAGGTGAGTGATGAGGTGCGGCGCATGGTGACGCTTCTCGTTCGCAGCTTTGCCGTGGTGATGATTGCGAAGATTCTGAATATGCACATCGTGGTGGGGATCCTGCGTGGCGGCGGTGACACGCGCATCGCGCTCCTCGTGGATGTCGGGTTCCTGTGGATCGTCGGCGTCCCCGCCGCGTTCATCGCGGGGCTCGTGTTCCACCTTCCCGTCCACGTTGTCTACCTGTGCATCGGACTCGAGGAGGCCGCGAAGCTCGCTGTCGGCATACCTCGAATCCTCTCCGGGCGCTGGGTGAACGATCTCACTGGAGCCGATGATGCACTGCATGCCGTCATTCCCGACGCCTCCGACGCGGCCGGGTTCCCGCTGTAGGATCCGGTCGTCGGCCCGCGCACCGGTTTGACGGTCCCGATACCTTATTCCCATACTAGGGTTGAAGGAGGACATCATATGCCCACACGCACAGCAAAAGCAGTCTGGAAAGACACAGTGCAGAAAGGTGCCGGAGCCCTCGAGCTCGGAAGTGGCTCGTACAAAGGCACGTACAGCTACGCGTCGCGTTTCGAAGACGGCTCAGGTACCAATCCCGAAGAGCTCATTGGCGCCGCGCACGCCGGGTGCTTCTCCATGGCGTTCTCGCTCATGCTCGAGCAGGCCGGGTTCACACCGAAGGCCATCAATACCGAAGCCTCGGTGACTCTGGATCCCGATCAGCTCGCCATCACGAAGATCGAGCTTCGAGCCGTCGCCGAAATCCCCGACATAGACGAGAACAAGTTCCAGGAAGTAGCCGTGCAGGCCAAGAACGGGTGTCCGGTGTCCAAGGCGCTGGCCGGCGTTGATATTGCGCTCACCGCGAAGCTCAAGTAGCTGAGGGAGAGCGCATCTCGAAGCCTCGTCGATCGAGGACCCGCCCAAGGATCTCGGCCATTGCGATCAGCAGCGGGAGAGCGACTGGGAAGGCTACCATCAGCACGCCGACCGTGCTTCCTGCGAGCAGCATGCTCCAGAAATGGGAGGCAAACCCCGCCTCATGGCCCAGGTGGCGTTCGATCTTCTCCTGGGGTATCCACGCATCGAAAAGACCTATCAGGATGAACGCCGCGGGAACGATGGCGATCATCTCCCTGCCAAATGACAGGAAATTGCGGCCGGCACGGATGCCTGCGGGCAGGTCGAACAGCAGAGACCCTGCGACGAAAACTGCGAACGCGCTGGGAAGGGCGAGTCGTTTGAGCAATCGGTGTGGTCGGTTCGCCGTCATCCAAGCTCTCCGAACACGAGCCCGATGACGAGAGCGATGCGCATCGTGACCGCAAGACACAAGCCGTTTCTGAGAAGGGAGACACCGGTTGCGAAGTACACCCGTTCGAGGGGAAAGGCGATGAACCCCGGCATGAGCGCGACCGAACCGATGATCGCCGCGAGGCCGGTGCTCACCCAGAGGCGCTCGCCGGAGACGAGCGCGCTGAGTCTCTCGGGAGTGACCAGAGTTATGGCCAGACTTGCCAGGGAAAGCATAGCCAGAAACGGTGCGAGGATGCCGGTTAAACGGCGGATTGCGATTCGCACTGCCTCGGCAGCGCGGGTCCAGCTTATCAGCCCCTGCTGCACATAACCATGTCCGACTTCTACACCTTGCTTGCACGGTACTACGACAGCATTTTCCCGGCGGAGACGGAAATTGTGGAGTTTCTTGCCGCCGAGCTCGACCGGGGTGCCCGCGGCGGCGCCGGCCCGAGCGTCATCGATGCCGCGTGCGGGACCGGAAACTACACCGATGCCCTCGCGGCGCGGGGATTCGACTGCCTCGGGTTCGATGCGAGCGCCGAGATGATAGAGATCGCGAAGCGGAGCGGGAAGCGCGGTCGCTTCGAGGTCCGGGAGCTCGAAGAGCTCGGCGGACTCGAGCCCGAAGCCCGTTCGCGGCGCGGAGGCGACAGGGCCGACGCAGCCGGCGGCGCCGACACCGGCGGTCCGGGGGCGGCCGCAGGTCTTTTCTGCATCGGAAACTCGTTGCCGCACCTGACCGATCGCGGGTCAGTCCGGGCGTTCTTCGGCGACGCAGCGCGCGTCGTCGAGCCCGGCGGATCCGTCATCGTTCAGACGGTAAACTTCGCCCGCTTCACCGGCACCGATGCCGAGATCCAGCTTCCACCGGTGGAACGGCCGGACATTCGCATGGCGCGCAGTTATCGCCGCGGTGCGGAACCGGGCACGGTAGTTTTCCACGCCGAGCTCAGCACGAAAGATGGGGAACGGGCGGCCGGCGACACGACACTGCTCGCCCTGACACGCGAAGAGCTCGTGGATGCCGCGTGGAACGCCGGGTTCCGCCGCATCGAGCTCGCCGGTTCCTTCGACGGGAGTCGCCACGACGCGAGCGGCTCCTTCCTGATGGTGCTCACCGCCCGGACCGGTGAAGCGGTCTGCGGCGGTGAGGCGACCCGCTGCGCGTAACTCGAAACGCGTGGCGGGTGACGTCGGGTCGATCTTCGTCTAAACTGGGGATTCCCTCGGAGGTTAGTATGCCCGAAATGAACGCCCTGGTCTGGGAAGATGTGAACACGGTCGAGCTTCGACGCAAACCCGTCCCCGAGCCGCAAACCGGAGAGGCTCTGCTGCGCATCCACAACGCCGGCATATGCGGGAGCGATCTCGGTGTCTACGCGGGGGTCCACCCGCGCGCGCAGGCGCCCCTGGTCATGGGGCACGAGTTTTCAGGCGAGGTTGTGCGCACGAATCCGCGGCCCGGCGATGAGATCGGCGCGGCGTTCTCGTCGGGCGATCGTGTCGTGGTGGAGCCGCTCATCTCCTGCGGACACTGCAGGGCGTGCCGAAGCGGCAACGCCTACGTATGCGAGAATCTCCGGCTCTACGGCATCGATACCGACGGGGCGTTCGCGGAGTACGTGTCGGTGGCCCTCGATCGCCTCTACCGCGTGCCC
Organism: Spirochaetota bacterium; assembly: GCA_009908925.1. Lineage (GTDB taxonomy): Bacteria > Spirochaetota > Spirochaetia > DSM-27196 > PWMO01 > JAAAOH01. The sequence continues at coordinate 4,266 of JAAAOH010000190.1, forward strand.
GATGAGCTCGACTCGCGTACCGCGGCGCTTACCGAGCCGACCGCGGTCGCGGTCCACGCAGTACGGCGGAGCCCCTACAAGCCGGGCGACTCCGCCGTCGTCCTCGGCGGCGGGCCCATCGGTACCCTCATCGCTCTGGTGCTCAAGCTGAATGGTTGTGACAACGTCGTGGTTTCGGAGCCCCGCGAGTATCGCCAGGCTCTTCTGCGCAAGCTCGACATCGACGTGATCGACGCCTCGAGCGGCGACCCGGTGCAAGCGGCGCGGCAGGCGGTCGGCGGCAGCGGCGCCGATGTGGTGTTCGAGGTTGCAGGTGTTGATGCCACCGCCGCACAGGCCACCGCGATCGCGAGCGTGCTCGGTACCATCGTCGTCGTTGCCGTCCCCAAGCACCCTCTTGCCTGGGACGACGTGGCGATCTCCTTTAAGGAGCTCACCCTGACGGGAACGCGGGTGTATGCGCCCTTCGATTTCGAGCGCGCCCTCGCCCTGCTGGCGCGAAACGCCGAGCTCTTCCGCCCGCTCCTCTCCGATCCTTTCGCCCTCGAGCAGGGCGGGCGAGCCTTCGAAATGGCAAAGGCAGGCGATCAGGTGATGCGGGCCGTGTTCGAGGTCCGCTGAGGCGCGCCGACGGGAGTGCGGGCGCGTGGCTGCCCGCCCCGGACCACATTCTGCAGTCCGTGGTGCCGGCCGGCGTGCTTGCCCGCGGCTGCCGGCGCGCGGGCGTGCCTTAGAAGCGGTCCGGCTCCGCCCCCTGGCGCACCGTTTCCGTCTCTCCGGACTCCAGGTCGAGTATCATCACCTGACCGCCATACTCGTGGACCTGGTCGTGGCCACGGACGACGACGCGAGTCGTGCCTTCGGGGATGTCGATGATCTCTGAGCGCGTGAACTCACGGGTGCCGTGCGCGTGCAGGAGCTCACGGCGGCCGAGCCGACGTCCGTCCATCGTCTCCACCTGCCACCAGTTCGCGTAGCCCGGCTCACCTTCGTCGTCGTGGATGAGCGTGACGTTGAACCGAAAACGGCTGCCGCCAAGCTGCTCGAACTCCACCGCGGTCACGTTCGCCTCGCGCAGGTCGAGGTCGCCCGAAGAGCCGCCCTGGGCGACAGCGAAGCCTGAAATGAGCATGAGCGTTACGAGAAGGGCACCTGTTCTAATCTGAGTGTGCATATCATTCTCTCCTTGTGCTGAAGGTACGGCCCGCCGACGGCGTTCGTCACCCCGGGGCCGGGGTAGCGCGGCCCGGGTCGCGCTACCGAGGGTACCGCCAGGGTCCGCGGCGCGGGGTCGCTGGCGTGCTCACGCTACATGGTAGCGAGGAAGCCACCGTCGACGTAGAGGATGTGTCCGTTGACGAAGCTCGAGCCCTCGGAGGCCAGGAAGACCGCCGGGCCGATGAGCTCGTCGGGGTCTCCCCAGCGGGCGGCAGGGGTGCGGGTCTTGATCCATCCGTCGAACTGGGGATCGTTCTGCAGCGGCACGGTGAGCTCGGTGGCAAAGAAGCCGGGCCCGATACCGTTGACCTGGATGTTGTACTGCGCCCATTCGGTCGCCATGGACTGGGTAAGCAGCTTGAGCCCTGCCTTGGATGCTGCGTAGGGCGAGACGGTGTTCCGCGCCTCCTCGGAGGTGAGCGAGCAGGTGTTCACGATCTTCCCGTGCCGCCGCTGGATCATGTACCGCGCAACGGTGCGGCCGACAAGGAAGGGCCCGGTGAGATTCGCGTCTACAACGGCTCGCCAGTCACTTTCGGGCATATCGACCATTGGGGCACGTTTGATGATCCCGGCGTTGTTGAACAGGATTTCGATCGGACCGATGCTCTTTTCTATGTCCTCGATCGCGGCCTCGACCTCGGCGCTGTCGGTCGCGTCGAAGGCCTTCGCGTGCAGCGTTCTCTTCCCGTTATCGAGCGAGGACTTCGCCTCGGCGAGCCGTGTCTCATCGCGACCATTGAGGACGACCGCCGCGCCCGCGTCGGCGAGGCCCCGCGCCATCGAATAGCCGAGGCCGCGACTCGAGCCGGTGACCAGGGCAAGCTTTCCCTCGAGTGAAAACATGATGTTCCTCCCTGCGTTGATGGTGTCGTGCCTCCCATACTGCCACGCAGTGCGCCCGAATAGAAGCCCGGTCAGCGGCGGTGTGTACGACTGTCCGCGCTTGACCGCTCGAGAAGCCTGCTCCTATACTCGAACTGGAGGGTCGAACAAGGAGGCGAGCATATGCGCTGCAGGAAGTTTCTCGAAATTCTCAAGCTCGAGCTCGACGATGCCCTTGAAGACTTTGATGCCCTCATCGGCCTCTATCGCCGGAAGAACGCCGAGGGGCATCTCACCGACTACGTGCTGCAGCAAAACGTTGCCTTCGTCGAAACCGAGAAGCAGGCGCTCCGCGACTGCAGGAGAGCTCTCGATGAGCGAAAAATCTGCGACGACGTGGTTCTGGAGGACCTGAGGAACGAGCTCGAAAAAGAGATTGACGCGATTATTCACGATCACGATCTGCCCGCGCCCGCCCGCGAGTACATCCGACGGAAGGTCGACAAGGTGTTTCAATACGTGGGGACCGGGGGGCTTGATCCCGGCTGAGAGGTTTCAGCTTCCCCAGAGCTCTTCGAGTCGCCGCTCGCGCCCGCAGCTCCTGACGTAGAGCGAGTAGCGCAGCGGATTCTTCCGGTAGTAATCCTGGTGATATTCCTCAGCCCGGTAGAATTCCTCGAGCTGGCGGATGTCGGTCTGAATGCGCCGCATACCGAAGTCGTTGGATTCCGCGATCTCTTCCCGGCTTTCCTCGGCGAGTTGTCGCTGTTCTTCATCGTGGTAGAAGATGGCAGTCGTATACTGCTGGCCGCGATCGCAGAACTGTCCCCCACCGTCCACGGGATCGATGTTCACCCAGAAGACCTCGAGAAGCTCCTCATAGGTGACGACGGAGGGGTCATAAGTGACCTGCATCACCTCGAGGTGACCGGTGGTTCCGCTGACGACCTCCCGATAGGTTGGGTCTTCGACGTGACCACCGGAGTAGCCGGGGACGGTGGATATCACCCCATCGAGCTCGTCGTAAGGGGGCTCCATACACCAGAAACACCCGCCGGCGAAGGTGGCTTTTGCCTCCTCCTGCGCCGCAAGATGTCCGCCGAATGCCAGAAGCAGCAGGAAAACCGAAAATACCAGTATGAACGAGCGCGTGCGATTCATGATGTACCTCCAGATCACTGTTGGAATTTAGATAAGGTGACCGGAGAAGTCAAAGACCACACCACGCTGCAGTGTGGGTGACGGCGCGCTGAGGAGGCGCAGCGACGAGAAACGCGCGCCGGTCTTGTTTGCTATGATGGAGCTCCTACGCACCCAGACCAAGGAGGACCGAATGAAATTGAGAAGACGAAGGCCCCGGCAGATCGGAGCGCCCCCGGGTCAACTCGAGACTCCGAGTGAGGCCGACGAAGTCCGTATCTCCCGGTATCGATACGACGCAGGCCGTGTTCTCGACGACCGTCCGGCTGATATCGAGGCTGCTCTCGAGGAGCGGTGGGGCGTGACCTGGATAAACCTCGACGGGATACCGGGCAAGCGTGATCTCGAGCGGATGGCCGATGCCCTCTCCATTCATCCGCTCGTTCTCGAGGACATGCAGACGAACGGTCACCGGCCGACCTTTGAGGACTACGGTCAATACCTCTTCGTAGTTTTCACCATGCTGTCATGGAACGAGGCGGAGCGCGAGATCCGGGAGGAACAGGTTTCGCTCCTGCTTTTTGACTCTCTCGTCATAACCGTGCAGCAGCGCGCCGGCGACGTGCTCGAGCCGCTGCGTCGCCGCATTTCCGTAGGTGGCGGGCGGATCCGGCGGATGGGCGCGGACTACCTCGCCTTCGCGCTCCTCGATGTGGTGGTAGACAATTACTACCCGGTCCTCGAGCACATCGACGATGAAACCGTGCACCTCGAGGAAGACACGCTCCGCGACCGGGCGGACGACGACCGCATCTACGGATTGCGGCGTGAGCTCATCGACCTCAGACGGCTCATCTGGCCGCTGCGAAACGTCCTCGCCGGCCTCAAGAGCGCGGAATCCGACCTGCTTACCGAGGACGTGCGCCCATTCCTTGCCGACCTGCACGACAACGGGATCGGGGTGCTCGAGACCTTTGAAGTCCTGCGCGATCATATCGCAGCGGTCACCGAGCTGCTCGCCTCACGGCTGAGCACGAACCTCAATGTCGTAATGAAAACTCTGACGGTGATCGCGTCGATTTTCATTCCACTCACCTTCATCGCCGGCATATACGGAATGAACTTCGCGTACATGCCCGAGCTTACCTGGCGCTACGGGTACTTTGCAGTGCTCGGGGTCATGGCGTTCGTCGCGGTGGTCATGGTTCTCCTGTTCCGTCGACGCCGCTGGATCTGACCGGCGGCGGCCCGGGATCACTTGCCCATCGTGATCACAGCGGTATACTTCCCGGAAGTGCACTTCAACGAGTACATATCACGACTGCGCACGCGGCTGACCTCGGCACTTCCCGGCCTCGAGGCGCAGCGGCTGATGGCACCGCGCGGGCGGCTGACGGTGGGACACGAGACGGAGCCCCATGACGCAAGACATGGCGCAGTGCTCATCCTCCTCCTCGACCGCGGGACGGGGCCTGAGCTGCCGCTCATCGTTCGCGCGGACGACGGCGGTACCCACGGCGGGCAGATCGGCCTGCCGGGCGGTGGTTTCGAAGAGGGTGAAGAGTTTCCCATCGGTACCGCGCTCCGCGAGGCGGAGGAGGAAATCGCCGCAGCGCCGCAGCAGGTGGACGTGCTTGGAGCGCTTACGCCGCTCTATATCCGGGTGAGCAACTACCGCATAACGCCGGTGGTCGGCACCTACAGCGGCGACCCGGCATCGTTTTCACCGAATCCCACCGAAGTGTCGCGGATCATCATTGCCGGCGTGGATGAGCTCATGGCCGGACACGAGTACCGCACCGTGGACGCGCGCGGTACGCCGCTGCACGTGCCGGCCTACGGCCTCGAGGAGGTGGACGTCTGGGGTGCAACGGCGATGATGCTCAGCGAGTTTTTCGCCGTGCATCGCGAGGTGCGCGGTGACCGGGACTCCCGCGGCGCCCGCGAGGGGCGCGAGAAGGGCCGTTAGGCTCCGAACTTGTCCAGCCGAATGGCGTTTGCCATGGCGATCGGCATCAGGCTGCTTCCGCGCAGGCGCGGGCCCAGCCCGCCGGTGATGCAGGCACGCTCACCGAAGTTCCTGACGTCGTCGGCGCGACAGTAGGCGGAGTTGATCAGCACCGGCACCGGCTGCCACCCGTGGTTGACGAGCTTCCACGGGGTGGAGTGATCTCCGGTGACCATGAGTACGTCCGGTTTGAGCTCCCGAAGCTGTGGCAAGGCGTGGTCGACGTGCTCGATGGCATCCACCTTGGTGTCGAACTCACCGTCCTCTCCGGCCTTATCCGGCTTCTTCACGTGGACGAAAAAGAAATCATAATCGTTCCAGTTCTCTTTCAGCGCCTCGAACTTCGTCTCCGGCTCGCCGCCGCCCTCGAGTGCCGTCATGCCGAGCAGCCTGCCGAGGCCCCGGTACATGGGATAGTCGGCTATGCAGGCGGCGCGGGTGCCGTAGACCTCCTCGAAGGAGGGCCAGCCGGGGAGCTGCGCGAACCCCCGCAGCAGAACCATGTTCGCCGGCTCGCGTCCGGCGAGCTTCTCGCGCGCCCTGTCGACGAACTCCCGGGCAAGACGTGCCGTCTTCGCCGCGTCGTCGTCGGCGGGCTCGGGGTCCAGCGGAGAGAGGCCGACCGCGTGCGGATCGGTGTCGGCTACGTTCTCGGATAAGCCGGCGCCGCGGAAGACGACAAGGAACCGGTGCTCCTTTATGGTCTGCACCTCCACCTCGCCGTCGGAGAGCTCGATCTGTTGAAGCAGCTCGCAGAGCTCGCGGTTCTTCTCGGTGGAAATGCGACCGGCGCGGCGGTCGGTAATCGAGCCGTCGGCGCCGACGGTGCAGAAGTTCCCGCGGCAGGCGACGTCACCGGGCTGAAGCTCGAAGTCCACGCCCATCGCCGCCAGCACGCCGCGTCCGACCTGGTAGTCCAGCGGGTCGTAGCCGAAAAGCGCGAGATGCGCAGGGCCGCTACCCGGTGTAATCCCCGGGGCGACCGGCTCATGCAGGCCGCAGATACTCTCGACGGCGAGTGCATCGAGATGCGGGGTTCTCGCCGCTTCGAGCTCGGTCAGCCCGTCGCTTTCACGCGGAAGCCCGCCGAGCCCGTCGAGCACGAGTAGCACTACTTTGCTGTCCGAACGCTTGTGCAGGGATTGAATGACACTGAGATCCATAATGTCCTCCTTGTTCACTTGCGGCGTTCAGACACCGGCCGCCGCTAGCCGGTTCCGCGCCGGGCAGCGCGCCGGCTCGGTGTAGTGAAAGCATCGCGGGCGGCAGTCATCGCATATCGCAATGTCGTCGGGCCGGCCCTCTATAGCCTTTCGGGCCCATCCGGGGTCGGCGAGAATACCGCGGCCCACGGCCACCAGATCGCACATATCATCTTCGAGCGCCGCATCGGCTTGCTGCGGCGTTTTGATACCGCCGATACCGATCACAGGCACCGCAACCCGCTCGCCGACCGGTTTTGCGAGCTGAAGCAGGGCCTCGTAGGGCGATTCCGGATCCGCCGGCGGGGGGACGCTTCCGGCGTGCGAGATGTGGACGAGGTCGAGTCCCGCACGACAGAGAATCTCGGCCGCTCGCAGCCCTTCGGAGAGCGGCAGGCCGTCCTCCGCCCCCTCGATGACCCCGAGCCGTACCGAGAGGTGGACGCCGCTTCCGATTGCGACACGGACCGCACGTACCAGCTCCACGAGGAAGCGCAGGCGCTTCTCGAAGCTCCCGCCCCAGCCGTCGCGGCGTCGGTTCGTACGCGGGGAGAGGAACTGTGAACCGAGGTAGCCGTGTGCGCCGTGCAATTCGATCAGCTTGAACCCGGCTTGTTCCGCGCGGTCGGCAGCGGCCGAGAAATCACCGATGATCCGACGGATATCCTCGTCGGAGAGCTCGCGTTTGGAATCACCCATCTCCTCCGTCTT
>JAAAOH010000278.1 GCA_009908925.1 Spirochaetota bacterium
CGGGACACCCTACGGCATAACGGTCGACTATCAGACCAAAGAGGACAGGACGGTTACGCTGCGCTTCCGCGACTCCATGGAGCAGGTGCGAGTGCCCATCGCTGAGCTTCCCGCGCGCATCCACGAGGCGACGAGAAACTACAAGCGGGTGGGCTCATGAGCGGCTCGCGCAACGGGTTCGAAATCCTCGAGGAGCGCGGATTCGTGCAGCAGTGCACGGACTGGGAAGCGTTGAAGGCGCTCTCTGAGAAAGAGCCGGTGACATTCTACGTCGGACTCGACCCCACCGGCGGCAGTCTCCACGTGGGCCACATGGTCCCGATCATGGCGGTGGCTCACCTTGCCAAAGCCGGACACAATCCCATCATCATCATCGGGGGCGGAACGGCGCGCATCGGCGACCCTTCCGGGAAAACCGAGATGCGGAAGATGCTCACCGTCGAGAAGATCAACGAGTACGGGGAGAACTTCAAACGCCAGATCGGCACCTTTCTCGCCACGCAGAACGTGGAACCGCGCTTCGTCGACAATGCCGAGTGGCTCGCCGAGCTGAACTACATCGGCTTTCTGCGCGACATCGGGCGGCACTTTTCGGTGAACCGGATGCTGAGCTTCGAGGCCTACAAGAAACGCCTCGAAACCGGGCTTTCCTTCATCGAGTTCAACTATCAGCTGCTGCAGTCATACGATTTTCTGGTCCTCAACGAACGCTACGGCTGCAAGCTCCAGATAGGCGGAGACGACCAGTGGGGGAATATCGTCGCAGGGACAGACCTCATCCGGCGCGTGCGGAGCGAGGACGCCTACGGTCTGACTTTCCCGCTCGTGACCCGGGCCGACGGGAAAAAGATGGGCAAGACCGAACAGGGGGCCGTGTTCGTGGACCCCGGTCTCATGGGCCCCTATGACTTCTTCCAGTACTGGCGAAACGTGCCCGACCAGGACGTGGTGAAGTTTCTCAAGCTCTACACATTCCTCCCCATTGATGAAATCGAGAAACTGTCCGGTCTCTCCGGGCAGGAGATAAATCACGCCAAGGAAGTGCTCGCCACCGAAATCACGCGTCTCGTCCACGGCGAGGCGGAGACGCAGAAAGCCATAGAGTCCTCCAAAGCGGCCTTCGGCGGCGCCGAGGCGGGCGATACCTCGGCCATACCGCAGATGTCTATCTCGGCGGCCGATCTCCAGGCCGGATTGGATGCCGTTGAGCTTTTCAGTCGCACCGACCTCTGCAGCTCCCGGGGAGAGGCCCGCCGCCTCATCCAGCAGGGCGGCGCGCGGGTGAACGACCGCAAGGTGGAGAGCATCGAGGAGCCGGTGGACGCCGGCTGGTTCGAGGACGGCGAGGCGCTGCTGAAGGCCGGCAAGAAGCGCTATTTCCGCGTGGTACTCAAAGAAGAGAGCTGATGGCGGACCGGCGGAGACGGGGCAGGGAGTACCTCTCCATCGTTGCGGCTGCCGCGGTCCTCATTGGTGTCTGGAAGCTTGTTGCCGCCGCAGTCGGCCTGGAGATTATCCTCCCGTCGCCGGAAGTGACCCTCGAGCGGCTCATAGCGATCGCCGGGAGCCGCTCCTTCTCGGTTTCGGTCGGGGCGACGGTGGCGCGCGGGCTGACCGGCTTCGCCGTCGCCGCGGGGGCCGGCCTGGCAGCGGGCGCCCTGGCGGGACTGCGCCCGACGTTCGAGCGCGTCTTTCTGCCGCTCGTCACCGTCATTCGCTCTACGCCCGTCGTTGCCTTCATCCTCATCGCGCTCATCTGGTTCGACACCGATTTCGTGCCCGTGTTCGTCACGGTGCTCATGACCTTCCCGGTGATCTACGAGAACATCGTGCAGGGAATCCGTTCGGTGGATCCGCGGCTGACCGAGCTCGCGCGCGCCTATCGTGTTTCGCGCCGACGTATGTGGTTCCGTGTGTACCTGCCGTCACTCTTTCCCTTCCTTGCGTCGGCTGCGCGAACCGCGCTCGGGCTCACCTGGAAAGTGGTGGTCGCTGCGGAGGTGCTCAGTATCCCCGCGCATGGTGTGGGCGCCGAGCTTCAGCAGGCACGCGTCCTGCTTGAAACCCCCGTGGTCTTTGCCTGGACGGCCGTGGCCATTCTTCTGAGCGCCGTGACGGACGTGGTGTTCTCGCTCATAACGCGCAGGCGGCGGCGACTCATGGAACGGGGGGCGTCGGTATGAGTGGTGCCGGTAGCCCCGGCGGGGCCGGCACCCCCGGTGCCGCCGCCGGAGCCTCGCTTTCCATCCACGGCCTCGTGAAGCGATTCGATGATCTTCCGGTACTGGATGGCCTTGACCTCGAGGTGCCGCCGCAGGGTGTGACTGCCGTGCTCGGACCCTCGGGCTGCGGGAAAACCACGCTGCTGCGCATTCTCGCCGGGCTGGTGCCCGCGGATGCCGGGCGTATCGAGGGGGCGCAGCCCGATCAGGTGACGATTCTCTTTCAGGAGCCGCGGCTGCTGCCCTGGGAGACGGTGCGCGCGAATGTCGAGTTCGTTCTACCCCCTGAGTGGGAGCCGGGCGAGCGCGCTGCCGCTGTGGAGGCCGTGCTCGCGGACGTCCAGATGGCGGAGTTCGCAGGGTACTATCCGGCCGAGCTTTCGGGCGGCATGGCCCAGCGGGTGGCGCTGGCTCGCGCCTTCGTGTACCCCGGGGAGCTCCTGCTTCTCGATGAGCCCTTTCAGGGGCTCGATCTGTCTCTGCGCCTCTCGCTTATCGGGGTGTTCGAGCGGCTTCTTGCCTCGAGGCCGCGCACGAGTCTCTTTGTTACCCACAGCGTCCGGGAGGCCCTGCTGGTAGGGGAGGAGATCGCGCTTCTGTCGGCCAGGCCCGCACGCATTCTTGAAAACAGCGGAAACGACCTGCCCCGCGGGGAGCGGCGTCTCGACAGTGAGGCGTTCTTACGGCGTGAGCGTGATCTCTATCGGGCTATCTCTGCGGTGTGACCGGAGGGCGGGCGCCGGAAAGGCGGGCCCTCAAACTTCGGCGTTCGCCGTTTGTGAATGTGTGAGGCGCATCTTCACCGAGAGCACCGCGTATCCGGAGGAGAGATCCTCCTTCTGAACGATGACGTCTTCTGGGACCTTCAGCTTGATATTCGTGAAATTCCAGATTGCCTGAATGCCCGCACGTACGAGAAGATCGGCGACAGCCTGTGCGTGCCCGGACGGAACGGTGAGGATGGCCATGTCGACGCCTATCTCGGCGATCTTCTCCGACATCTGGCCGAGCGAGTACACCGGCGTGCCGTGATGCGAATTGCCGATTTTGTTCTTGTCGAGGTCGAACGCGGCAACGATGTTCATGCCCCGTTTGTTGAACTCCCGGTAGCCCATAAGCGCGGTGCCGAGGTTACCCGCGCCGACCAGTATGGCTCGATGTTCTCTGTCCCACTCGAGAAAGGAGTAAATCGCGCGAATAAGCTCATCAACCGGGAATCCTATGCGGGGTTTGCCCACGATGCCGGTGAGCGCGAGGTCTTTTCGCACCTGGATAGGCTCGAGCTTGAGCTCCTCGGCGATGACGGTGCCGGAAATGTACTCCTTGCCGTCACGCTGGGCACTCTCGATAATATGCAGGTAGGATGGGAGTCGCTTGATCGTGGGCTGATTGGTTACTTTAGGTGCGTGCATCATGGACTCCTTCGTCGATGTAGTCATACATAGTCATAGCGATTCCCGTCAGACGTTTTGGTCGATGTGTGTTACCGATTACCGTAACCGAATTATAACGCAGGCCGTGACTTTTTTGTAGGGAATACACCGTGTTGAATGGATATAAAAGGTTGTCATTGGTTTTCGTGGTCCTGGCTCTATGGTTGGGCGCCGGATTCGTAGCCCCGGCCGGTGCGATGGAGCCGCTGTGGAGGGCTGTGACAGGCGGCTCTTTTCCGGGGCCGCCCGTCATAACGCAGGACGGGCGGGCCTACGTGGCGAGCAACGATCGCTACCTCTACGCGTATTCCCCCGGGGGTGAGCTTCTGTGGCGGTACGACCTCCGCGCAAAACCCACCGGACGCGCCTGCGTGACCCCCGACGGCCTGGTGATCGTAGAGCGAAGCGACGGCACCCTTGTTGCCGTGAATCCCGCCGCTAAGACCGTCTGGAGCCGTCGCCAGGGTAATGCGCCGGCCTGCGCCGCCAACGGAGTGATCTACCGTGTCGAGGACGAAAATCGGCTTCTCGCGATCTCCGCGAGGGGAAGCGTCATGTGGCGAGTTGAGGTTGGCGCCTCCGTCGTCACCGGACCGGTGGTGGTCGGGCAAACCGTGGTCATCGCCCATGCCGGCGGACTCTCGGCCTGGAACCGCTCCGGTGGCGAACTGTGGCGTGTGTCCCTGCCCGGCACCGCGACTTCCATCGGAGCCTCCCTCGACGGCACCATCCACGTCGGGCTCGTAGAGGGGGGCATTGTCGATATCTTCGCGGGAGAGGTCATCGCGCACCGTCAGGCCGGTACGGATGCCGTTACTGCGGTGGTCGTCGATGAGGTGGCGGGCACTGTGTATGCGCTCTCCGCCGGCGGTTTCTTGTTTGCGGCAGAGGGCGTGGAGACGGCCGACGCTGACGCTGCAGCGACGCCTGCCGCACTCCGGGTCTGGGCCGACGACACCGAGGGCAGCGCCGGGAAGGTGGCTGCCGTGGTCGCGCGAAACGCCGGAGGAATCTTCATGCTGATGACCTCGGGGGAGATCCGGGAGCTCGAGAGCGCAGACGCCGAGACGCGGCGGCTGGTTCCTGCCCCCGCGGTTGTCGGGGGGCGGCGGCACCCGGCGACATTCGCAATCGGGCGGGACGGCAGGGCCGTGGTCGCCGGTCCCGGCTGGACGGTTTCGGCCGTGCGGGCGGGACGCCCTGGTGGCGGGTGGAGCCATGCTCGCGCGGGGGCGCACGGCAGAGCGGTCCTGGCCGGGCCGCCGACGGTGGCGCATGCGTCGCATGCGTCGCAACGGGGTGCAAGCGAGGAGATAGACCGCATCTACCTCTCCCGGTTGCTTTCCTCCGGCGATGCCTCCGACCGGCGACGGGCCCTCGACGACATCGCGGCACGCCTCGACGAAGGCGGGCTTGCGGGAAGTTACCGTCGCGTCGTTGAGTACCTCCTGGCTTTCGTAAGCGAGAACGCCGTTGCCGGTCGCGGACCGGCCGAGCGGATGCGAGCGGTGCGGATGCTGGCGGAAATCGGTGACTACGGTGTCCGCGACGAACTGGTGCGTATCGCCCGTAGCTCAAACGACCGAAGCATCCGTATCGCCGTTCTGCAGTCCGTCCAGCACATGCCGGTGGACGACGAAGGGCGAACGGCTCGGATGATTCACACGGTGCTGCGGCAGGAGGCGCGCAGGGGGGCGGACAGCCGACTCGGTCGCGCCGGGATCGATGCGATAAAGGGCTACGTATCCTACCGGGGCTCCGTGGAGGATGCAGACCTCGGGGCTGCGATCGGAGTGCTCGCAACCGCCGGCTTTCCGCCAGAGATCCGCCGGGAGGTCGCGGGCCTCGCCGCCGAACTGTACTGAGCGGCGCACGCCGGGGCGGCGGGGCGGGGGACGGCGCCCGGCGGCGGCATTGGCCCGGGCGTCCTTTGAAAAGCCGTGCGTGACCGCTATAATCGGAGTGTGACCGCACCTGAAGGGGGGAGACGGATGAAGCGGACCCTGCTGCTACTGCTTGTTGGACTTTTCGCTGCGGGCTCGGCGACGACTCTCGAGGTCGATCGTGAAGAGCTCGAAAACAGCATCGACCGGGATGTCGAGTTTCAGAATTACGAGGGGCCGCTGCCGGAGGATGTCGACACGCTCGACGAGATCCTCGGGATCGGGAGAGCGCTTGCTGCGGGTGATCTCGAGCCGGGGAGTTCCGCGTCTTACTTCGACCGCTACCGCATCATTCACGCTGTGGGTCCCCCGAGTGAGGATGGGCTGGACGCGGACATCTTCATCATCCTCGACAATGCAGAGGTCAACCACATAGACAACGTGCGACGGATCATGTCGGCCTTCCTTCAGGAGGCCTACGACTACGCGCCCCGTGATGCGACAACCATTGCGCGCTTTGTGACCGTCTACAACGCGATTTACCGCGGAAACGTGGAGTTCTTCGGCAGTCGCTACAAACAGATCGTCATGGACTATATCTCTTCGGAGAACGCCGGCATTTCGACGCTTTACAGCGACTGGCCGGGTGCAACCCGGATGCTTATTCCGCTTACCCCCGACGCCGCGCCCGGAGAGCTCGGCGCGGTCGACTCTCTCCAGCTCACCGAAGACGAGGTGACCGAGCGCATGCGTGAGGAGGAGGACCGTGCCATAGAGGAGCGGCAGGATATGGCCGACCTCATGGAGCGGGAGGCGGAGCAGCGAGAGGAGCGCGTCGAGGAGGAGCGTGAGGAGATAGCCGATGAGCGCGAGGACATAGCCCGCGAGGAGGAGCGGCTCGAGGAGGAGCGCGAGCGGCTCGAGGAGGAGCGTGAGACGACGCCTGCGGAAGACGAAGAAGCGCAGGCGGAGCTCGCCGAGCGGGAGGAGGAGCTCGAAGTCGAGGAGGAGGACCTCGAGGACCGACAGGCTGAGCTCGAAGACCGCGAAGAAGCCGTTCAGGCGGAGGAAGAGCGTGCGGCGGAACTCCGGGAGGAAGCCCGGGAGCAGCGCGACGAGGTTGCCGAGGACACCCGCGACATGCTCGGCGAACCGGAGGAAACCGCGGCGGAGCAGGAGCCGCTCCCGCTCTTTTTCATGCGCGTGCGCTACGAAGGCGGTGTTCCGGTCGGACGACCCGTTGTCATCGACCGGCGTAGCGGCGACGAGATCCGTCGTTCCGATATTCGCACGGTTACCTCACGGGAGTTCGAGTCCCTCGATGGCGACGTCCTCGTGGTGGCCGAGGACGACGGGCTCTCTCGGTTGGTGCTCGTGGACGGCGAGAGCCTTGAGGCCGCGTTGACCGGCGAGGAGCGTGTCTATCCGCAGAGCAGCCTGGTTGTCCGCGGGAGAGACGAAATCTATGCCGTAGTCGAGGTGGAGGACTCCTGGCGGGTCGGACGGTTCGACGGCGCTCTCGAACTACAGGCCTACTCCGCCGAGGTGGTCGAGCCTGCGACCTTTATCGTGATCGCCGACGATACCATTTACGTGCAGAACCGCACGGGACGCGTGGTTGATCTGGGGATAGACGAGCTGGAGGGATAGGAGGAGCCGGGCGGCTGCGCCCACAGCCACGGTGCGGACAGGGTTTCGAGCCGGTAACCAGCGCGCTACCGCCGCCGTGCCTTTTTGTTGCTCCCGCCAAAGATGCGCCGGAAGAATGCCTTGATGCGGTCGATGAGTTTCCGCAGCCAGCCGGGGTTCCGAAGGCGATCGAGCCGGACATAGGCCTCGGCGAGCTCATCACTCGTGAGATCCTTGCGCTGCGTATTCTCGTCGATTTCCATCTCGACGAGGTCCGCCTCGTCTTCCTCGGAGATTACCCGCGCCGGAATTCGTGCCCAGCCGAGCTTCTTTGCCGCCTCGAGGCGACGGTGGCCGGCGATGAGCTCGTTCTCATCGGTGACGACGATGGGGTTGAGCAGGCCGTGCTTTCTGAGGCTCTCGGAGAGCGCGGTTACGTCTCCGAGGCTTCGTCGCACCCGTCTGTGGATAACGACTTTGTCGACCGCCACCTCGGTTATGCTGCCGATTCGTTTTGTAATTCTTCGTTCCTGCTCCATAATCGTCAGTCCAGGAAAGGATTGCCCTCAGTCTCATTCGAAGACTCCGTTTCGGAATCCTCCTCGTCATCGGCGTCATCGTCTATGGTGGTGCCGAGGTCGAGCTCGAGGTCGAAGCTGGAGAGTTGTCGGCCGATATCCTCGGATGGGCTTCCGTCGAGGGAAAAACTGCTGTTTTCTATGTTATCGCGCAGACGGTCGACGAGCAAAGGTCGCTGTTGTGACTCAAAGTCTTCGAGGGTGTCGAACTCCCGCGGTTCCGTACCGCTAATGAAGATCTCCTCGCGTGTGGGCCCGTCGTAATCCTCGGTGGGTAGCTTTCCGGACCGCTCGCTCACGGTAACCGTCCTCAACCCGTCGGAGGGACGTGTGAATTCGCGGCGTGGAAGATCTTGATGGATCGAATTCATGTACCGGCCCCATACGGGCCCTGTCGTCACGGCGCCGGTCTGGTTGGTGCCGAGTGAGTTCGTGCCACCCTGGTCGAAACCGAACCACAACGCGGTCGTATAGTAGGGGGTGAAGCCGACCGTCCAGGCATCGGACCAGTTCTGCGTAGTGCCTGTCTTGCCACCGACGGGCTGGTCGAAGTCTTCGTCAAAGTAGTACCGGGGCAGATGCCGCAACGTGCCGCTTTCAACGGTAGTCTGCAGCATATCCGTCATGATATACGCGGTCTGCGGGGAGACTACCTGCGTTTCCTCGCCCCGTTCCCGCTGCTCGAGACGCATCTGTTTCTCGGGTTCGAGGATGATGCGGCCATTGCGGTCCTCTATGTAGCGGATGCCGATGGGAACGACTTCTTTGCCCTGGTTCGGAAACGTCGCGAAGGCCTTCGCCATCTCTATCGGTGCAACCTCCACGATGCCCAGTCCGACCGGATAGCGGCGCACCAGATTGCGCTGCACACGCTCACCTTCGGGAATGCCGAGGAGTCGGCTGGCGGTATCAAGTGCGGCGTCGAAGCCGACACGATCGAGGATCCGAAGCGACGGCACATTCATGGAGCGCGCCAGCGCAAAGCGCGCGAGCACCGGCCCCGACCACTCGCCGCGGTAGTTCTTTGGCGTGTAGGGGCTACCGTCATCGTTCCAGAACACCACCGGCGAGTCATAGATCATCGTCGCGGGCGTGATCTCCTGTTCCTCGACGGCCGCCGCGTAGTACAGCGGCTTGAACGACGAACCGGGCTCCACGCGGGCGTCTACGGCGCGGTTGAATTGATTGCGACCTTCGAACCGGCTTCCGCCGATCATGGCCACGATATGTCCGCTGCCGTTCTCAAGCGTGATCAGCGCTCCCTCTACGGTGGTGCGCTGCGCCTCCTGTTGTGCCCTGGCGTAGGACTGACGCGCGGCCTGCCGCAGCTGATCGCGCTCATCTACGCCGAACATGAGGGAGACGATATCCACGATCGGGTTCATCTCCTCATGATATATCTCCCGCGCGTTCTGCCGTCGCTTTGCGTCGGCCACACGCAACTCGGGCAGATCCAGCGTCAGCGACAGGAGGTCGATCACGGGCACGAGGTCGTCTCCGTAGTTTGCCCGCTCCCTCGTATTGCTGCGATAGATGGAGTTCGCCGCCGCAAGACCCTGCTGCACGTACTGTCTGGCGGCCTCCTGGAACTCGAGGTCGAGGGTCGTGTGTACGACGAATCCGTCGCGGTTTATGTCCGCGCTTCCGAGCAGGAGCTCGTTTTCGAGCCGATAGCGTACGTACTCGCTGAAATACGGAGCCCGGTCCTCGCGCTCGAAGAATGCCGTGGAGGTGTTCGATCGGGTGAAGTCGTAGTTGTTCCAGTACCGTTCAAACGCAACATCCACCTGATCCTCGGTGGCGTAGCCGTTCTCCACCATCTGATCAAGGATGCGCCGCTGCATCGTTCTCGCGCTGTTGGGGCGCCGGATCGGTGAGTACAGCGACGGGTTTGCAAGCTGGATAACGAGCATCGCCGATTCGGCCACCGAGAGGTCTCGCGCGGAGTGGCCGAAGTAGTACTGCGAGGCCGTCTCAACACCGTAGTTCCCGTGTCCGAAGAACATCGTATTGAGGTATTTCTCGAGAATCTCGTACTTGGTCCAGTGCCGTTCGATCTGCAATGCCCACCAGAGCTCGCGAAGTTTGCGCTGAACGGAGAACTCGGTCCGGTCGGCGTAGAGATGGCCGGCGAGCTGCTGCGTAAGGGTGCTCCCGCCGGAGACATAGTTGTTCGTCACGAGGTTCCAGGCGGCCCGCGCGGTTCCCTGGAAGCTGAAGCCGCCATGCTCGAAGAAGTACTGGTCTTCACGCGTGATCAGTGCATAGATCAGATGGCGTGGCAGCTCATCGATTGATACGATATCACGGTTCTCATCGGAGAAGAACTCGGTGATCAGGTCTCCGTTGCGATCGAGAATCTGCGACGGAAGCGCGGTTGTCTGATTCCCGTATTTGTCGATGTCCGGAATGCTATATACTGCAGCGAGCGCGAATCCGGTGGCAATCCCCACCGTCACCGCCACGACCAGCGCCATGCCGATGAGAATCCGAATCGCGAGCCGCCGCCTTCCTGTCTCGCCCATGAGGATAGAGTATGTTCAGCCCGAGGCCTTTGTCAACATGGCAAAAAAGAGGCCGGTTCCGAAGAACCGGCCAGGTAGGTAATGTCGGTCGAATATAGCAACTGGGAGGGGAACTATATTAGGTGACCGACACTTCCATTATCGTCTCACGACGAAATTTCATTAGTCTTCATTTATCAATATATCGAGCGTGAGCGAAATTTCGTAGCTCTTTTTGGGCTCGACGGCAAACCTCTTGCTTACGGTATACTCGCCGATCTGGAACATCACGGTATGCTCACCTGCCGGCAGGCTGAAATCCGGGGCGTTGTGATCGACTTCCTCCCCGTCCACGAAGAGCGTCACGCCCTCCGGTGCATCGAAGCGAACAGCCGAACGCGGCTCCTCGAGCTGTATGTCGATCCTCGAAACGGCGCCGCGCTCCACCCCGAATGTCAGGCGCTGGTTCTCATATCGGGTCGATTCGATTGACAGCTTGTGGAGACCCGGGGCAAGAGCGATGGGGGCCTCGTCGTAATCGATGCGCTCTCCGTTGAGAAAGAGCTGAAACTCCCTCAGGCTCCCGGCCGACTCGAGAATATCCGTGCCCGTGGGATCTGCGATGCGCAGTCGCGCCGCCCCCATATCGAGAAGCAGGGGCTTCGCCGTGATGGTAAAGGCTGAACGCATTGCAGATTCCGGGATCCCTTTCATTACAGGAAGAATGGTGAGCAGCATCGGGAAGCGCCCGGCGTCGATGACTTCGTCGACGAGATAGGCGTCCGCTGTCTCGCGCAGCCGGTGATCGGCCGAAACGGGAATCGTGACGAAGAATCGGCGTGCAGCGGGCATCGCGCGGAAGAAGACCCGGCGGCCGCGGTATTCGCTCCGGCCGGGGGTGGGAGAAGGACGGACATCGTCGTAAAGGTAGATGGCGAAGCCGCCGCCTGCGCTGCGAACCGCCTCGGGTACGCGTACCTCGAGTTGAATGCCTTCGAGGAAGTTGAGCTCCTGTTCGATGATGAGCGCGGCGAGCCGCTCGGCGCGTAGTTCGACACTCACCCCTTCCGTCTCCGCCGGCTCGACGAGTATTTCCGAGGTA
>JAAAOH010000219.1 GCA_009908925.1 Spirochaetota bacterium
GGTTCATGTGATGGTCGACTCCGGTGCAATTATTGTGGCACACCGGCGGCCGTCGCGGCAATCACTGCCCGGCGCATCGCATACCAAAGACTAGAATGCTATCGAATCGTCGACCCCGTCGCGTTCGCAGACAGGATTACCATTGCCGACAGAAACCCACGCGGACTCGGGGGAAGCGGTCGTACGTCATAAATTGTTTTCTTGTATAGCTTTATTATTTGCGCGATACCGCATCTTCCAAAAACCTACAGAGACACTAATAGTTGAATACGATATATCTTACTTGACTCTACGTCGCCAATCGGGTAGCTTTCGATAGTAATATAAACTTCTGCAACGCGTACTGCGACTCGCGCGCAGAAGGCCACTGATAGTTGCCAAGGAGGCAGATACATGAAAGCATTCAAACGAATCACGCTCGGATTGATCGTCGTTGCACTTGCGTCGGCGGTACTGCTCGTCGGTTGCGGACAGAGCGCCGGATCCGATGAGGCGGCTTCGCAGGAGGCCGAGACCCAGACCGAAGACAAGGGCGAGGTGGAGCTCGCATACGTCGAGTGGGCCCGCGCTGTGGCGCTGACTCACGTCGCCGGTGAAATCCTCGATCGCATGGGCTACGAAGTACAGCTGAGCAACGTTGCCAACGCCGCGATGTGGCAGGCCGTTGCAAACGGTGATGCGGACGCTCACATGACCGCGTGGCTCCCGGCTACTCACGCCGCCTATTACGGTCCCGATGGTGAGTTCACCGACGACGTCGAGGATCTCGGCACCACCTATGAGGGCGCCGGTCTCGGACTCGTTGTCCCCGACTACGTGGAAGAGCAGTCGGTATCCGATCTCGTTGCCAACGCCGATAGGTATGACGGCGAAATCACCGGCATCGATCCCGGCGCCGGCATGATGCAGCAGACCGAGAACGCCATCGCAGACGACACCCTCGGCCTGAGCGCGCTCACGCTTCTCGAGGGAAGCGGCCCCACCATGACTGCAGCACTCGATGACGCCGTCGATAACGAGCGGCCCATCGTGGTCACCGGCTGGCGACCGCACTGGAAGTTCTCTCGCTGGGATCTGCGCATCCTCGAAGAGTCGGAGCAGATCTACGGTGAGGCGGAAGACATCCATACCATTGCGCGCCTCGGCCTCGAGGAAGACAAGCCCGAGGTGTACACCTTCCTCAAGGACACCGACTGGGCGTCCATGAGCTACGGCCCGGTAATGGACAGCATCTCGGACGGTGCAACACCCGAAGAGGCAGCGGCCGACTTTGTCGATGCCAACATCGACGCCATCAACGCTGCGCTTCCCGACGGAATGTCGATCTAAGCGGCACGCAGAGTTCTACAAAAACGAAAGGCCCGACCGGCATCGCCGGCTCGGGCTTTTTTGTTTGTCACTGCAGGTTCAGATCCCGCCACGAATACTTCGGTTTGTAGCCGAGCTCCTCTCGGGCACGGTCGATGGAGAGCAGGGTCTCGAACTCACCGAGCTCACGGTTGATGGGCACTTCCGGGAAATACTCGGCCATGAGCTCGGCACTGGGACGATCCATGACGGTATCGGCGGCGGCAATCACATAATGCCTCGCCCCATCGATGTCGGCCTCGAGGGCGCGCCGGCAGCTTTGCGCTACATCCCGCGCATCCACGTAACCCCAGAGGTTGAACTTGCGCAGCGTGAGGTCGCCCCAGAAGGAGGGAAAGCGCTCGTAGTCGTACGGCAACATGATGTTCGAGAAACGCAAGCCCACATAGGGGATGCCGGTCCATCGGTTGAACTGCCGCGCCATCTCCTCGCTGACCACTTTGGAGAGGGAGTAGCTCGATTCGGGATAGGTATGATCTTCGTCGACCGGGACATAATCGGGCGGGCGGTCGAAGGGCAGCCCCAGGGCGGTCTCACTCGAGGCCCAGACGACACGGGTAAGCCCGAGTGTCGCCGCCGCAGTGAACACATTGTAGGTGCTTGTGGTGTTGATGCGGAACGTCTCGGCATCGGTGACCATTTTCGGCGCCGGAATTGCTGCGAGATGAACGACCGCGTGGGCGCCGTGCAGCACCTCAATCACCTGCCCGAGCTCGGTCAGATCCGCCCGGCGCACCGAGTGATCCCCCGGATCGAGGGGTGCCGCGATGTCGACCTCGAGAACGTCGTACCCATGCGCACGAAGATCCTCCACCGTCGCCTTGCCCGCCTTGCCTGCACTTCCGGTTACCACCACTCGTTTGCCCGACATATGCATCTCCTTATCGTTGCCGACAGTCTAACGCCGTTACCCGGCGGATCACAACCGCGGGCCGGCCGCATGCCCCTTGACCGCCGCAGGTGCCGTGACTAGCTTCTTCCTATGAGGTCTCCCTCCCGCGGCGAGTACGTTAACCTCCCCGGCCCCGTCCTCGGGCAGCACGTCTGCGGCGAGGTGCGTAGCAGCTGGCGCGAGCGGGGAGCCACATACGTTCGGCTCTACAGCTATGCGGCACGGGAGGAACAGCTCTACACCATCGACAGAAAAGGCGTGGCACGGCGGCCGGCACCGCCGGAATGCACCCCGGCCGCCGGCGGGCCGGAGCTCGCTGCGGGCACCACCGATGAGGCGGAGGGAGATGCGACGGCCCGTGACGGCTTCCGTCCGGGCGAGACGCCGCCATCGGAGGCCCCCCACGCCACCGGCCTCTGGTGGCTCGGCGTCGTGGTCGGACTCCTGTTGCTCCTGCTTCCCCTGGTGAGTGCAGGCGTGGCTCAGCTTCGCGCGGCAGGGATGAGCTTCGATGAGTTCCTCACGACAGATATGTCGCTCGAACGCATGGTATCCACGATTGCCGCACGCGTCTCCTACGAGCGCGACGTGGAGGAGTTCTGGTCCCCCGCCGCGGGTGCGTGGGCGATGCGCGGCGGCGACTGCGAGGACTACGCGATGATCGTCTCCGCCTACCTCGAGCGGCACGGGGTCGAGCACACGGTTGTCGGATTCTCACTCGCCGACAGTCTCGCCGGGCATGCGGCGGTCATCGCCCGGACCGACGACGCTCGGGTGCTCATCGATCCGACCATGGCGACGGCGCCGACCGGCATTCGTTACTTCCGCCGCACCGAAGACGGCGGCCTCCCCTCTCGGGCCGCGGTACTCGAGCACTACGCGCGGCTTCCGGCAGTCGCCTACGATCCGCCGCTCGAAGCGGGTCGCCCCGCGGTCTCCGGCTTCATCGAGTAACGCGTTGAACGAGACCGGTTCGGGGACTACACTGAGAAGCCATGAACAGCGCCCACGACACCGAAACCACCCAGACCACTGTCACTGAGGATGTAATCGACCTCGGCATCGGTCATCCCGGCCTGTCGCTGCTGCCGGTTGATCTCGTCGGAGACTCCGCTCGCGCTGCTTTCGAGCGCGGCGACCCGCGAATGCTTCAGTACGGCTACGAGCAGGGCGCGGGAGAGTTCCGGGAAGCCCTCGCGGGCTTTCTCGAACGTACGACCGGGAGTCCGCTCGCGCCCGCGGACCTCTTTGTATCAGGCGGTGTCTCTCAGGCGCTCGATCTTCTAAGCTCTCTGTTCACGCGCCCGGGCGATCTGGTGTTCGTCGAAGAGCCGACATACTTTCTGTCGCTGCGTATATTCGCCGACCACGGCCTCCGCGTGCGGAGCATACCCACCGACGCCGACGGGCTCGACGTGGATGCTCTCACCGAAGCGCTCGGCGAGGAAACGCCGGCCTTTCTCTACACCATCCCCGTGCATCAGAACCCCACCGGGGCGACGATGAGCGAGCCCCGGCGACGGCGGCTCGTTGAGCTCGCCGAGGAGCACGGTTTCCTCGTCCTCGCCGATGAGGTCTATCAGCTTCTCACCTACGAAGGAGACGCTCCGGGACCCTTCAGTCGCTTCATCGATACCGGAAGGGTCTGCGCGCTCGGCTCCTTCTCGAAGATTCTCGCACCGGGGCTTCGCATGGGATGGATCAGCGCAGACGGCGAGATTCTGCGGCGGATCGTCGGGTCGGGCTTTCTCGACAGCGGTGGGGGCCTTGCCCCCGTGTCCTCCGCCCTGCTGCATGCCGCGGTTGCCGACGGAAGACTGGAGCGGCACGTCGCGGGGCTGCGTGCGGCCTATCGGGCACGACGCGATGCCCTGGTCGTGGCGCTCGGCGCCCCTCCGGCAGGTGCCCCCGCGGGCGACGCGGCGCTCCTACGAGTGACCGCGCCACAGGGCGGCTACTTCATCTGGGCGGAGCTCCCCGAGGGGACGAGCGCCGTGGAGGTTCTGCCGCGGGCCCGCGAGGCCGGCGTGGGCTTCGTTCCGGGGCCTCGCTTCTCAGCGACCGAGTCCCTGTCACGCTACCTCAGAATCAGCTTTTCCTACTACGACCCTGAGCGGATTGCAGAAGGCGCGCGGAGGCTGCTCTCGGTGCTGTAACCACGCGTTGTCACCTGCGCCCGCCCCGATGTATGCTCGGGCCCACGGAAGGCGGTATACATGAACATCTCCCAACGCGTCGAAGCACTCAGAAACCAAATGCGGGTCCATGACCTTTCGGCCTACATCATTCCGAGCTCGGATCCGCACCAGAGCGAGTATCCGCCGGACCGGTGGAGGGCTCGACAATGGATTTCCGGCTTCGAGGGATCCGCCGGCACGGTGGTGATTACCCTCGACGAGGCCGGCCTCTGGACGGACTCCCGCTACTATCTCGAAGCCGAACAAGCGCTGCGAGAGACGCCCCTCACCCTGTTCCGTGCCGGCCAGGCACTCGTGCCTCAGTACGTCGACTGGCTGTCAAAGAACGTCCGCGGCGGACGCGTGGGCTTCGATTCCTCAGTACTGTCTCTCGAAACTGCGCGAAGTCTCCGGCGGGGTCTCGCCGGGGCGGAGATCGAGGTCGTCCCTTCCGAGGACCTCATCGATCCGATATGGGAGGACCGGCCGACGCTCCCGGATTCCCCGGCGGAGCTCGCGGAGGAGCACGTATTCGGCGAGACCCGCAGGGAGAAGCTTACCCGTATTCGCACGGCCATGCGGGATACCGGCACTGACGTCCACCTGATTGCGACCCTCGACGACCTGGCGTGGACCCTGAACATCCGTGGCAGCGACGTGCCGTTCAACCCGGTGCTCCTCGCCTACCTGGTCGTCGAAGCAGAGCGCGCGCTGCTCTTCCTCGACCCGGCGAAACTATCGGAGCACGATCGAGCTGCCCTGACTGCGGATGGCGTGGTCCTGCGCGACTACGATACGGTCTGGAACTACCTTGAATCACTCCCCGCCGAGACGGCACTGCTCTACGATCCGCAGCGGGTCGGTGCGCGTGTCGACGAGACACTCCCCGACGGGGTACGGCGGGTCGAGCGCCGGAATCCGTCAACCGATTTCAAGGCGAGGAAGAACGCAACCGAGCTCGATCACCTGCGCGCCTGCATGACGAGCGACGGGGTCGCAATGGCGGAGTTTCTGTACTGGCTCGAGAGCCGGACCGCCGGGACGTCCGGGGCCGCCGAAGCCGGCGGGGCGGCGGGGACCACCGAGGGCCCCCTGACCGAGCTCGACGCCGCCCGGAAGCTCGACGAAACCCGGGCCGGCCGGCCGGGCTTTGTGAATCCGAGTTTCGAGACCATAGCCGGCTACGCCGACCACGGCGCGATCGCCCACTATCGCGTGACCCCGGAAAGCAATGCCACCCTCACGCCGGGCGGC
The DNA here is from genome assembly GCA_009908925.1 of Spirochaetota bacterium. Classification (GTDB taxonomy): domain Bacteria; phylum Spirochaetota; class Spirochaetia; order DSM-27196; family PWMO01; genus JAAAOH01. The sequence goes on from JAAAOH010000219.1 coordinate 5,692, forward strand.
GTCTTCCTCATGGATTCCGGGGGGCAGTACCGAAACGGCACGACCGACATCACGCGAACCGTTCCCATCGGAGAGGTCGACGCGGACGTCCGTGCCGACTTCACCCTGGTCCTCAAGGCCCACATCGCCCTGGCCATGACCGTGTTCCCGGCAGGCACGAGCGGTCACCAGCTCGATGCCATCCCGCGTCGGCCGATGTGGCAGCACGGCGTGAACTACGGCCACGGGACCGGGCACGGCGTAGGATTCTTTCTCAACGTGCACGAGGGGCCCCAGCGCATCAGCGCGATGCCGAACAACGTGGCGCTCGAGCCGGGGATGGTCGTCTCCAACGAGCCCGGCCTCTACCGCGAAGGGCGCTACGGCATCCGCATTGAGAACCTGGCGGTGGTCGGTGAAGACCGGACCACCGATTTCGACCGCTTCCTGAAGTTCGAGACGCTCACCCTCTGCCCGATCGAGCGAACGCTCATCGACACGTCAATGCTCACCGCCGAAGAGCAAAGCTGGATCGATTCCTACCACGCGATGGTGTGGGAGCGGGTCGGAGCCGAGGTGGAGGGACCGGTGCGAGAGTGGCTGCGGGCAAAGACGTTGCCGCTTGAGTAGCGCCCGGGGACAGTCGAACGCCGCGCCTGGACCGCCGCACCCCGACTGGAAGCCGGCCCGGGCTCGCCCGCCGGGGCGCCGCTACACGCCGTTTCCGAGATAGCGCTTGAGAATTGTCTCCTTCGTGCGCTTCACCGAATCCGAGATGGAGACCCGGTAGATGTGGGGGTTGATGATGCGCTTGAAGGTCCCGTCGAGGGCCTGGAGATTGCTGCGGGTGAGGGTCTGGATTTCCTGCAGGGTCGGCAGTTTTCGAACCAGCTTCCCCTCTTTCATGTAGGGCACGAGCAGCGGTACCACATCGCCGGGAGACTCCAGTGTGAAGTGACGATAGTCGACGAAAGGATGATGGAACGTGTAGATCCTCGAGCCGTCGATTTCCTCATCATCGAAGGCCACGAGGTCGGCGATCGGTGAGCCCGTCTCGTCGTGGAAGCGATAGACCTGCTTTATCCCCGGATTGGTGGACTTCTCGGGATTGTCCGAGAACTTCATGGTGGGCTGGAACCCGCCGTTCTCCTCACGTGCGGCAAGCTTGTACACGCCCGAAAACGACGACTCCGATCCGCCGGTGACGAGGTGTGTGCCCACGCCCCAGAGGTCTATCGGCGCGCCGTCGGTGACGAGCTGATGGATGATCTCCTCGTTGAGCTCATTGGAGGCGGCGATCTTCGCCTCGGTGAGGCCCGCGCGGTCGAGGGCACGGCGAACCTGCATACTGAGGTACTGAATGTCGCCGGAGTCGAGCCGCACCGCAAAGGGGTGCCCCTCGGCCATGAGCCGTTTGCCGACCTGTATGGCATTCTGAATACCCGAGTTGAGGGTGTCGTAGGTGTCGATGAGGACCGTCGTCTTGTCGGGATAGAGCTCGGCGAACTTCTCGAAGGCCTCGTCCTCCTTCTCGAATGCCATCACCCAGGAGTGCGCCATGGTTCCACTTACCGGGATGCGGTAGCGCCGGCCGGCCAGCGTGTTCGAGGTGGCTCCGGCTCCGCCGATGTAGGCGGCGCGACTGGCCGACAGCGCACCGTCCACACCCTGCGCCCGCCGCAGGCCGAACTCGAGGACTTTCCCCCCGTTGGCGGCGAGGTAGATTCGTGCTGTCTTGGTTGCGACCAGTGTCTGAAAGTTCACCATGTTCAGCACCAGGCTCTCGATCAACTGGCACTCGATGAGCGTGCCGTGAATCCGGATCATGGGCTCCTGGGGAAAGACGACTGTTCCCTCAGGCACGGCGTAGATATCGCCCTGGAATCGGAACTCCCGCAGATACTCGAGAAAGTCGTCATCGAAGAGGCCGAGCGAGTCGAGGTACTCGATGTCCTCATCCGAGAAATGCAGCTCTTTGAGCACTTCGAGTACGTCCTCGAGACCGGCAAACACCGAGAATCCGCCCTGAAACGGCTGCTTGCGGAAGAACATGTCGAAGACCACACGCGGGTTGAGGTCGTAGTGATGGTAGCCCTGCATCATCGTGAGCTCATAAAGGTCTGTCAGAAGCCCCGAGGTGATTCTCATGATGTAAGGTCTCCCGAGTCGATGATTGCCGCCCCGCGCTGCTCCATGTCGCGTCGGGCCTCATCCACGCTCCCGGCGGGGATGTCCACACCACGCGTGGCATCCCAGATGACGGCCGTCTCGAACCCGATACCCCTGGCGTCCACAGCGGTGAAGTAGACGCAGACGTCGGCTGCAAGACCGCAGACGACCACGCGGTCGAAGCCCAGCCCCCCGAGATAGGATCGCAGGCCTGTTTCGGTTTTCTTGTCGTTCTCGAAAAATGCCGAGTAAGAGTCGAGCCCCTGCTTCGCACCCTTGTGGAGGACCAGGTTGATCGGCCGCAGATCCAGGTCGGGATGGAACTCCGCTCCCGCGGTCCCCTGGACACAGTGGTCTGGCCAGAGGATTTGCTCGATATCGTCCACCCGGACTGTGTCCTGTATCTCTTTTCCCGGATGGGAGGAGGCAAATGAGACATGTCCCTGCGGATGCCAGTCCCTCGTTGCAACCACGAGCGGGAAGCGGCCGGCGATGCTGTTGATTACCGGGATGACGCGGTCGCCCTCTTCCACGGCAAGGTTGCCGCCCGGGCAGAAATCGTTCTGTACATCTATGACGAGAAGCGCCGTTGTCGGTGTAATCGTGAATCCGTTCATGGACATATTTCCCTTCCTGCTTCAAGTCTACTGCGAAACCGTATCTTCGGAAAAGGAGCATCCGGCCAGGAAGCCCTCGACGCCCCGGACGGATTGCGGTATCCTCAACGCTCGAGTCACAATTCACCCAACTATGTCGCCATACGGCGAAGAAAGGAACTGTCACAATGGCATACCAGAAAACACTGTGCATACTGAAGCCGGGCGTACTGCAGCGACGAATCGTCGGCGAGCTCATTTCCCGTATCGAGCGAAAGGGTCTGAAGATTCAGGCGATGAAGATGATGCAGATCCCCCGCGCGCTGGGCGAGGAGCATTATGCCGAGCACAAGGACAAACCCTTCTACGAGTCGCTGGTCGGCTACATGACCTCTGCGCCGGTGATCGCAATGGTCGTCGGCGGCGAAGAGGCGATCCCCTTCCTTCGCACTATCGCCGGCAAGACGAAGCCCGCAGAGGCCGCCCCGGGCACCATCCGCGGTGACTTCGCCCTGATCACCCAGAACAACATCATTCATGCCGCAGACTCACCCGAGAGCGCTGCCCGGGAAGTCGCGCTCTTCTTCGATGAGGCGGAGATCCTCGACTACGAAGACCCGAATGCAGACTGGATCTCCTGAAGCCGCCCCGCGCTGGAACCTGACCCCGGTCTATGAAGGCGTCGACAGTGACGCCTTCCTGCGGGATCGCAGCCGCCTCGAGGAGCTGGTTGCGACCTTCGGCCGTCGCGTAGCTGACGACGAGACGCGCCTCTCCGACGCCGGGCAGTGGCTTGCCGGCGTTCTCGAGACCATCAACACGCTTCTCGACACCCATGAGAACCTCGAGGCCTTCGTCTACGCCTCATACTCGACCGACACCACCAACGCATCCCTCGTTCGCGAGCTCGACGCGCTGCAGGAGCTCGTGCAGCCGGTGCAGTCCACCCGCGCGGTGTTCCGCACACACCTCGCGCATCTCGGTACCGAGTTTCTCGAGCTTGCCGAAGATGACGAACGCATAGCACCGTATCGCTTCTTTCTCGAGGAGGAGCGCTACCTCGCCGACCACCAGATGGCACCGGCGGAGGAGGATCTCGCAGCGGAGCTCTCGCGCCCGGGCGCCGACGCCTGGAGCCGCCTGCAGCAGACAATCTCCTCCACGATCTCGGTCGACTGGCGCGACGGTGAGCGCAGGACCATGGTGGATCTCCGGGGTCTCGCGCACGATCCCGACAGGGAAACCCGCGAGCGCGCCTACCACGCGGAGCTCGACGCATGGCGCGATGTCGAGGTACCGCTTGCCGCCGCACTCAACGGAGTCAAAGGCTTTGCAGTCATCCTCGATACCCGCCGTGGATTCTCACAGAGCCTGGAGCCGGCCATTCTCCAGTCCCGCATCTCGCGCGACAGCCTGGACGCCCTGATCGGGGTGATGGAGGAATCGCTGCCGGTGTTTCGCCGCTATCTCACGACGAAGGCCGGCCTCATCGGGGTGGAACGCCTCGCCTTCTACGACCTCTTCGCGCCGGTCGGGCAATCGAAGGGGAGCTGGACGTTCGCCGCTGCGCAGGAGTTCATCCTGGAACAATTCGCGGGCTTCTCCGGCGAGCTTGCCGCCTTCGCCGAGAATGCCTTCGACGACCGGTGGATCGACGCCGAGCCCCGCACCGGCAAGGTGGGCGGGGGCTACTGCATCTCGTTTCCCCTCGCCGGGGAGAGCCGGATTCTCTGCAATTTCGACGGGTCCTTCGACGGGGTCGGCACCGTTGCCCACGAGCTCGGCCACGCCTTTCACCATCACGTGCTCAAGGACGCTGCGGCCGTGCACCGCGACTACCCCATGACCCTTGCCGAAACCGCCTCCATCTTCTGCGAAACCATCGCATTCTCAGGCGGCCTTGCCGGCGCCGAGCCCACTGAGGAGCTCCACGTGCTCGAGCAGTCGCTGCAGGACGCCACTCAGGTCATCGTCGACATTCTTTCCCGCTTTCGCTTCGAGACAATGCTCTTTGACAGGCGCAAGACGGGGGCGCTCGGCGCGGACGAGATGTGCGAGCTCATGCGCACGGCGCAACTGGAGACATACGGAGACGCACTCGACGAGAAGAAGCTGCATCCCTACATGTGGGCGGTGAAGGGCCACTACTACAACCACGACCGGCCCTTCTATAACTTTCCCTACGCCTTCGGTCAGCTCTTCGGTCTTGCCCTCTACGCCGAGTATGAGTCCGGCTCGCCGGATTTCGCCGACCGCTATCGGGACCTCCTCGCGCGAACGGGCCGGGCCTCCGCAGTCGAGGTGACCCGCGAGGCGGGCTTCGACATCGAGTCGCCGGAGTTCTGGCGTGGCGGCATAGAGCTGATTACCGGACGGGTGGAGCGCTTCGAGACGCTGGCGCAGCAGGGCGGCTGACCGCCCGCCTGTAGCCGGCGGCGCATTCCTTGACCGCCGCGAGATCGCCCCGTGTGAATCCTTCCCAGGCCATCGGCAGCAGAGTGTTGTTCTGATACAGAGGCTCTTCGGCGATGGGGAGCTCGCAGAGCTCGACACAGCGCTCCCAGATAGGGCTTCCGGGCACCGGGCTGAACTCCGAGACGTAAACGTTCACGCCTTTCTCGCCCGCGGTGTGAACCGAGTGCTCCACCTCGCCGCGGCGCTGCCCCGGGAGACCCGCCAGCACGTACACACCAATCCTGTCCCGGCTGAATCCACCGGCGCGGAGAGCATCGACCGCCGCCGACAGAGCCGCGCCGTCGCCGCCCGCCGCGCCGCCCCCGCCCGCCTTGGGCCCTGCCCCCGCGTCGTGAGCCGCATGAAACGCGTCGCTGTCGCTCTCGAAGCCGAGGCGCACTTCCTGAACGCCCGCACGATTCATGAGCCCGGCGATATCGGCATCG
>JAAAOH010000049.1 GCA_009908925.1 Spirochaetota bacterium
CTGTCGCCGATGCCGTCCACTATCCGCTTGTGCACCTTGAGCACCGCCGGATGATAGTCGCGATAGAGGTCGCTGAGATGCTCGTTGGTCCGATCCACGGCGAGCAGGTACATGACCAGGTCGTTGCTGCCGATGGAGAGGAAATCGCTGGTTGCCGCTATGTCCTCGATGGCCTCCACGGCCGATGGCAGCTCCACCATCGCACCGATCTTCGGGGAGGCGTTGTGGCGGATACTTTCCCGGGACAGGTCGGCAATGCAGCGCTCCACCTCCTCTCGTCCCATCTCGATCTCGTCCACCGAGGAGACCATGGGGAACATGATGTGGAGATCAGCATCGTGGCCGGCGCGGAGCATGGCTCGAATCTGGTCCCGGAAGAGATTGCGGTTGGCGAGGGAGAAGCGAATACCCCGCACACCAAGGAAGGGGTTCTCCTCCTGCGGCGAGGAGCCGTCGACGAGTTTATCTCCGCCGATGTCGGCGGTCCGCAACACTACCTCCCGGTCGGGCATCTGCTGCACGATCTTGCGGTAGATCTGATACTGCTCCTCCTCGGAGGGGAAATCGTTTCGAATGATAAAGGGAAACTCGCTCCGGTAGAGGCCGATGCCGTCGGCGGCGTGCTCACGTGCCGTTGCCGCATCTCGCATAATGTTGACGTTGGCCATCACGTAAATTCGTACGCCGCACTTCGTCTGCAGCGGCGCGGTTCCCTCTGCAGCCGCCGCCTTGCGGTGCTTCTCTGCAAGCACCTCCTGGCTCGGGGCGATGTGGAGTACGCCACGGTCCGCGTCCAGGTAGAGAAGCGTGCCGGCGTGTACCGAGAGTATGGCCGGATCCCCGGTTATGAGCACCGGCAGTCCGAGCGACTGAGCGAGGATGGCGATATGCGCGGTAACTCCCTTCCCGAGGAACACGACACCCTCGACAGCCTGGGCTGCGAGCATCATGAGCTCCGAGGGAAAAATGTTTCGGGCGATGACGATCTGGCCGTTGTAGTCGGCCGGCTCGCCGTCGCGGTGGTCGAGATTGGCAAGAATGCGGTGCCCGAGGTCCTGCACGTCCTGCACCTTCTCGCCGAAGCGGGCCTCCTCCATGGAGGAGAAAACCTCCACGTAGTGGTTTACCGTGTCGATAACCGCCCGCCGTGGTGATCGGCCCTCGGCGACGGAGGAGCGCATGCGGCCGGAGAAGTGCTCGTCGTGAAGCATAAGGAGGTGAGACGTGAAGATCACCGACGCGAGCTCCGAAAGCCGATCTTCGGCATCGTGCTTCAGCTGTTCGAGCTGCCTCTCGCTCGCAGCGAGGGCGGCGTCCAGACGGGAACCTGCCTCCTCCCGGCTTTCTTCCGGCGGAGCCTCGGCGCCACCGGTTTCGGGCTCGTCGGGGCTCCAGACCTGATCGAGCAGGACCGCGCGGCCGAGCGCCGCGCCCGGGGCGGCAATTCGCCCGTAGACGAGCGAGGCCTCCGTCTCCTCCTGCTCGGCCGCCGGAGCCGGCTGGCGCTCCTCGGGGAGCTCGGTAAACGCCGTCACACTGTCGACGGTGGAAGCGAGATGGGAGCCAATGCTACGCAAACCGCGCGCGAGGTCCGCGGTGAAGAACCTCTGTCTGCTGTGCTGCATGATGAGCACACCGAGCTTGACCGTCCCGCGTTGGAGTGGCACGACCAGAAACCCGGGCAGCTCCTCCCGCGGCAGGGCCCCATCGGGGACATCATCGGTATCGCACACGGTGGTATGCCGGGAAAACGCCTCAGCGACCGCCCCCCTGGTCGGCGGCAGCCTCGCCGGAACGGAATCGCCGGGCACTGATCCTCTCGCGGCATGCAGCCTGAGCTCCCGCCCGCGCTCATGAAAGAGATATGCTGCCACAAGGTCCGCGCCCACGCGCTCGCCGAGCAGATCAACCAGCCCCTGAAGTGATTCGTCGAGATCGAACACTCGCTCGAAGAGCTCCCAGAGGTCGGTCAGCAGTGCGCGAAGTCTCTCTTCATCCATGATGTCCGCCATCAGACGAGGATACTGCGCCGGAGCGCGCCTCGTATACTTTGATCATGTGGAAGAGCGCCTCGTTGCAGTGAGCCTCGATGCCGTGGCGCGCCGCGCGCTCGGTGAGCTGCCCGGCGAGCATCTCCACCTCGGTCTTCCGGCCGGCCTCGATGTCCTGCAGCATGGAGGTCTTGCCCTCCGGCGCGAGACGCTGGAGCACGTCGTGCCAGCGGGTGATATCGGCCTCGCTGAGATCGATGCCTTCGGCCCGGGCCACGGCAACGCACTCGTTCATCGCCCTGTCGGTGAGAGCCCGGGCGTGCTCGTTCTCCTGGAACTCGCGGTAGGGCGCGCCGAGCACGGCGGAGACCTGGTTCATGCCGATGTTGATCATGAACTTCCACCACAACATCCGCAGCATGTTCTCGGGCACTTCCACCGAGATACCTGCGCCGGCCAGCACGTCCCGCACGGCCGCGACCTCCGCATCGACCACGGTGTTCTCCGCGCGGCCGAGGTAGATGGTACCGTTGGAGGACACCGTTATCTCATTCCCCATCCGCACCGCGTCAATGGCGAGAGCCATGCCGTAGAGAACGTGGTCCCAGCCGATACGCGCTGCAATGATTTCCTCGCTGTCGATCCCGTTCAGGATGGACAGCACGATGGTATCGGGGCGCCGTATCCCCTCTATGAGCTCCATGGTGGCGGAAAGATGATGGTACTTCACTGCCACGATGATGAGGTCGGGCTGCACCTCGAGGGTCTGCGGGCTTGCAGCGGGAACGGCGTGGGAGACGCCGTTTATGATGACTCCCGAGCGGGCGAGCCGCTCGGCCCGCTCGCTGTCTGCGACGAAGCGCACCCGACCCGGGTAGGCGGCGTACAGCAGGCTTCCGTAGACCGCGCCGATTGCACCCGCGCCGATCACGGCTATTTCTCGAATCTCTTGCATTGATGTTACTCCTGTCAGATTTAAAGCGGACCCGATGTTTCAGCCGGCCCGGTGAGAAGAGAGGAAGCGGTCGATGAGCTCCTCGCGTATGTAGCCGAGCTCCACGGCAACCTGCCCGAACTTCCTCTCCGGGCTTTCCCGCTGTACGGCGAGAACGTGTTCGACCTGCTCGTTCGTCAACGCGCCCATGCGGCGCAGAAACTCGCCGATCCGCTCGATCGAAGTGTCGCCGCTGCTCACCGTTGTCCTCCCGATGACTCCGCCTCGAGGATACCGCGCTCGCGCGCGAAGTCCTCGAGCTCCTCCTGGCTGGAGAGTCCGAGCTTCTCGAAGATGGCCGACCGCCATGAACCGACCCGCACGGTCGGCTGTCCCAGTGTTTCGGCGACGTCCTCTACGGCGCGGCTGCCCGCGAGCATGCGCAGCACCGTCTGCTCGGTCGCGCTGAGCCGTTCGCCGAGGCCATCATCGGCGCCGGGCGATCTGGCGGCCGCCGGAACAGGGGCGACGGTGCTCCCGGGGATGCTGTCGATGACATCCTGCGCCACATCGTCCACGAAGCGTTCTCCGAGGTACACCGTCCGAATACCCTGCACGAGGGTGCGTGAGGCGGACTGCTTGGCGATGTAGCCGTGGGCACCCATCTCAAAGGCTCGAATCACGTGATTACTGTCGGCGTGCATGCTCAGCACGAGAATACTCGTCTCCGGAGACACATCGAGGATCTGCGGCAGGGCGCTGAGGCCGTTGACATCGGGAAGCGAGATGTCGAGGAGGACGATGTCGGGACGATACTCGCGTGCGAGACGGAATGCCTCCGCCGCAGTACCCGCCTCCGCCACGACGCGCATGTCCTCTGCTCCGGATAGGATCAAGGTGATTCCCTCACGAAACATCGGGTGATCGTCGGCTATCAGAACGCGAATATCATCGCCCATATCTGGTGGCGATATTATACTGCAGGTCCGCGGTCTCGGAAAGTGGAACCATGGTTCCCGTGTCGACTTCGGGCAGCCGGCCCCGCGGCCGACGGCATCTGCCATGCCGGGCTTGCAATTCTCATGTGCCTGTGCTACTCAAATGCGTAAGCGAGTCCACAAACTATGGCAGTCGATCTGACCAACCGGGACGTCATCTCCATTACCGACTTCTCGCGCGAGGAGATTCTCCACCTCTGCCGAGTCGGCGCGATGATGTACGAGAAGGAGAAAGCGGGTGAGCGGCACGCGTTTTCTTCGGTGCTCGTCGGCCGCAGTCTCGCCTCGATGTTCTACGAGCCGTCCACCCGAACGCGAACCAGTTTCCACACCGGCATCCGGGAGCTCGGAGGTCTCAGTGACGGCTTCTCAGGCGCCGAGGGCACCTCCGTCATGAAGAAGGAGACTATCCGCGACACTATCACCATGATGGGCGCGAACCACTTCGACGTTGCGGTGATGCGCCATCCCCTCGACGGCTCGCTTCAATGGGCCGCCGACGTCGCCCGCATCCCGGTCATAAACGGGGGCGATGGGAAGAACGAGCACCCGACACAGGCGCTGCTCGACCTGCTCACGCTCTACGTTCTCAACGACGGCACCCTCGATGGGCTCTCCATAGGCTTCGGCGGCGACCTCTCCCACGGGCGCACCATTCGCTCGCTGAGCCTCGCGCTCTCCCATTTCGAAAACATCACCATTCGCTGGGCCGCCGAGGATTTTCTCGGAATGCCGCCGGACCTCGTGGATCTCCTCCGGGCACGCGGGGTCACGGTATCCCGCGAGGATACCGTGCGCGACGTTATGGCCGGCGTCAGCTACTACTATATGACCCGGCCACAGCTCGAGCGCATGCCGGGGGTTTCCGACCGCGAAGTCTCAGAAATGATGGGCAGGTATCGCATCGACCTCGAGAAGGTCGAGGGCTTCGACGTCAAGGTACTGCATCCGCTTCCGGTCAACAGCGAAGTCGCGGAGATCGACTATCGCGTATATTTTCACGCCGCCCAGGCGTTCTTCCGGCAGGCGGAGTTCGGCATTTTCCTGCGCAAGGCCCTCCTCTACGAGATCCTGAACCATGACGGATACATCCGCTACGAGGGCGAGCTGCTGCCCGAGCTCGAGTTCGGCAACAACCGCCTGTCGCGCACGATCGCGGGCAAGACCGAAGAGCGGATGTTCATCGACCGCATCCACACCGGGACGGTGGTGGATCACCTCCTGCCCGGCAGCCGCAAGGCGGTGGACGAGGCCCTCTCGCTCGAGAATCGCGGGTACACCTGCATCACCGCGAGTATCAAGGAGAAGCGCAATCCCTTTCTCAAGACAGATCTCGACGAGCTCTCTGAACGCGACATGAAGAACATCGCGCTCATCTCCCCTGAGCCGACGATCAACTATATTCGAGACGGACATGTGTCGGAGAAGTTCGTGTACCTGCTCTGCGAGAACGAAAACTGTGTCACCCGCGTTGTTGCGGAGGATGTGCCGCCGAAGTTCTACGCCGAGGACGGGCGAATCCACTGCAGGTACTGCAGAAGCGAGCTGCACGTGCGAACCCACAAAGTCACAGACGAGGAACGCGCTCGATACATCAGTAGTCTCCCCCAACAGATCGAGGCGATGAAGTGAGATCCGGTTCGACCTCCGGGGTCGCCGTAGTGGCCGCCGTGGTTGCGATTCACATCACCGTAGCCCAGGTCTTCAGTCCTCCGGCAGTCATCGCAGGCGGCCGCAGCGAGGAGTTCCCCGCAACCACCCTGAAGGTCGGCTACGGCGGGCCGGCCGATGCGGGACGGAACCCCGCTCACGGCTTTGCCGAGGAGCTGCAGCGCGAAGTGGCAGAGCGCAGCGAGGGCCGGATGTCGGTGCTCCTGTTTCCCGACGATCAGCTCGGCACGCCCCGCGAGCTCCTCGGCGACGGGGTCGCGTTGACGATTGCCCCGGCAACCGTAGTCGAGGAGCTCGTTCCGGAGCTCCGAGCGGCGGCTATTCCGTTCCTCTTCTCCGATCGCGCAGCCGCCCGCCGCTTCTACCGCGAGAGCGAGTTCTTCGCTCGGGTCGAGAGCGTCCTCGAAGAGGCCATCGGCGCCCGGGTGCTCGAGGCGGTGGATGCTCCCGGGGCGGTCGGGTTCAGCAATGCCGTGCGGCCCCTTCGCTCCCCGGCCGACTTCTCGGGGCTCAGCTTCGTGCTCGGCGGTGGCCGTTACGGCGAGGTGGTGCGGGCTCTCGGTGCCGAGGTGGTCGCCGACAACGGGGACAGTCGCGAGGACGGCGGCGAAGACGGTGGCGAAGAGCGGGGCGGCAACGCGGACGGCACGGTCGGGACCGCGCCGGAGCTTCTCGCGGCCGGGATGCACACCCGCTTTGGCTACCGCAGCGAGGTCGGGCTGGCGTTTCCCGTGCAGTATCTGCTTGCGAGCCGCCCCGCGCTCGAGAGTCTGTCGGCGGATGATCGTCGCATCATCGTCGTGGCGGCAGCGGCGGCGGCGGTGCGTCACGCGGACAGGACTGACGCGCGGGCGGCAACGGTGCGAACCGCCCTCGAAGCTGCCGGTGTGGAGTTCTTCATCCCCGGTCCCATGGAGCGGGAGGAGCTGCGACGGATTGCGCAGCCGGCGTACATCGACGAGCTGGAGCGCAGCATATCACTGGAGTGGATCACCCTCGCACTTGACGGCGCAGCGGAGACTGAACAGGCAGCGGAGTCAGACCAATGAACGGAAGTTACAGACAACCCGACGAAACCGACTGGAGCATCATCGAGCTCGTCCGCACGGGCGTAGTCTCCAATAGCGCGATCGCCGCGAAGCTCGGCCTGTCCGAAGGGACGGTACGTCAACGCATCAAGCGGATGAAGGATACAGGCGTTCTGGCCTTTCGCGGGCTCATCGATCCTGACGTACTGACGAACCGCCAGCTCACCCTCATAGGTGCGAACGTTACCGAGTCACGGCTTCTCGACGCGAAGGCCCGGGAGATCTCCGAGCTCCCCAATGTTCTCTCGGTGTCCATCGCGTCGGGGCGCTTCGACCTCATCATCGAGGTGCTCGTGGACAGTAACCACGGCCTGGTGGATTTTCTCACAAACGAGATCTCCGCCATCGAGGGCATCTCGAAAACCGAGAGTTTCCTTCTGCTCAAGACCTACTCGAAGTTCGTCTGACCCTGGTGCGGCGATATTCGTAGGATCTCAAGTCATTCGTCCTCCATTTCGTAGAATTGCGACCTTTTTACTACGAAAACACAGAAGTTTGTTGACGTCTCCGCCATCTCAGGTGAGAATGCAGGTGGAGGCGCAACATGACAATTGGAGTTCTGAAAGAAATCAAACGACACGAGTACCGGGTAGGTTGTACGCCCGCGGGCGCGAAGGCATTCGTCGGCGGCGGACACAGCGTGCTCGTGCAGAAGGATGCCGGCATCGAGGCGGGTTTTGACGATCCGGAGTACGAGGCGGTCGGGGCGAGCATCGTCGATTCACCGAAGGAGATCTTCGATCGGGCGGACATGATCGTGAAGGTCAAGGAGCCGCAGCCCGAGGAGTACGACTTCTTCCACGAGGACCAGATCCTCTATACCTACCTGCATCTGGCCGCAGAACGCGAGCTCACCGAGGCGATGTTGAAGCGCAAGGTGAAGGGCGTGGCCTACGAGACCATGGAAACCGATGCGGGCGCCCTGCCGCTCCTTCGACCCATGAGCGAGATTGCGGGACGTATGAGTATTCAGGAAGGGGCGAAGTTCCTCGAGCGTCCGTACGGCGGCAGAGGTGTGCTGCTCGGTGGCGTGCCGGGAACGGAGAAGGGCAAAGTCGCCATCCTCGGCGGTGGAGTCGTCGGCACGAACGCCGCACAGATGGCTGTCGGCCTCGGCGCCCAGGTCACGGTGCTCGACGTGAACATCGACCGTCTCGGATACCTCGATGACATCTTTCAGGGGCGCATCACCACCCTCTACAGCAGCCAGGCCCATCTCGAGCACGTCATCGAGGCGAGCGACCTGATTGTCGGTGCGGTACTGATCCATGGAGCAAAGGCGCCGCATCTCATCACACGGAAGGACCTGAGCGCCATGCAGCGTGGCTCGGTCATTGTGGATGTTGCGGTCGATCAGGGAGGTTGCATCGAGACCACCCATCCGACCACACATGACGACCCGATTTTTGTCGTCGACAATGTGGTGCACTACTGTGTTGCCAACATGCCCGGCGCCGTCTCTCGGACCGCGACCCTCGCGCTGACCACCGCGACGCTTCCCTATGGCCTGAAGATCGCCAATCAGGGTCTCGAGGCCGCCTGCGCGCGCGACTCGGTCATTGCGCGCGGCGTGAACACCTACGGCGGCAAGCTCACCTATAAGGCCGTCGCCGACGCATTCGATATCCAATACACCGAGCTGTCCGGTCTGATGTAACGCCTGAACGGAAAGACCCCGGCGTTCTGCGCCTGCGTTCTACGGCCGCGTTCTGCGGCCGCTTGCCAAGCTCTGCGGGCTGTGGTACCAACGTTTCAGGATGCCTGAAACACAGCGGCTACGCGAGTTGCAGCGCCGGGGTCTCGATGATCTCGTTCGTTTCGGCCAACCCCAGTTTACCGACACCTGGTTTCCGTACACCTCCGGGGAGGTGGGGCCCTTCTATATCCAGAGCATCGTGGTCGAGCAGGACGGCGCCGCGTACCGGCGCTCAGTCGACGCCCTCTGCGAGCTCATCGAAACGACGGTGGGCGTCGATGCATTCGACGCAGTATCCGGCGGGGAGTCGCGGGACTGGGATTTCTCCAACCCGGTCGCCGCGTCTCTCGAGAAGCCTCACGTCAAGATCTACAAGGATGGACGCCTGCTCGGCGCCTCGCCGGCGGGGCGCCGCATCGTTCACGTGGCGGATCTCAACAATCAGGGTTCCTCCATGCGCGACGTGTGGGCGCCGGTGCTGCGGGCTGCAGGTGGTGAGATCATCCACGCCTTCTTCTTCGTCGACCGACTGGAAGACGGCGTCGGCGTACTCGAGGATCTCGGCATCCCGTCGGCCGCCGTGGTTCCCCTCGACGGTGAGGCGTGGCGGCATCTGCGCAATATTGAATACATAGCCGACGGAATGTATGCTTCGCTGGAACGGCGACGGGCCGACAAGACGGCCTGGGCTGTTGAGGCGCTGCGCAGCCATATCGAGCCACTCGGCCGCATGCTCGAGAGTCCGAATGAATCCGAGGTTCGACGCGGCATGCGCATCCTGGAGGTCGGATATCCCGGGCACCGGGAGGAGCTGCTCGAGCTGCTCGGTCACCGGGGGTATCGGCTCCCCCGACAGGATGGCGAAGCATGAGGAGCTTTTCGGACGCGTGGAGAGAGACGGTGGCACGGCGGAGCTCGGTACTCTGCGCCGGGCTCGACCCGCCGGTGGCGGAGCTCGGGCGTGGGGAGAAGGGCCTCGCTGCAGGCGCCGATCGGAGGCGCTGGGCCCTCGAGTACCTGGAAGCCGTCGCTCCCCACTGCGCGGCGATCAAACCAAACGTTCAGTACTGGAAGGGTCCCGCGGACATCGCGATCGTGGAGGAGGTCTGCGCCGCCGCCCGCGATCTCGGGCTTCTCGTCATAGAGGATGCCAAGCTCGCGGATATCGGAGCGACGAACGACGCGGGGTTCTTCTACGCCGCCCGCCGGGCGGACGCGGTCACCTTCGCGCCGTTCGCCGGTAACGTTGCCGAGGCCGTGGAGCAGGCACACGGGCGGGGTATCGGCATCATCGTGCTGTGCCTCATGAGTAACCCCGAGTACGGTCGGGAGAAGTCGAAGCTGATCCCCGGCGATGATGATCCGCAGTATCGCCGCATCGCCGCGGAAGCCCGGGCGGCCGGCGCCGATGCGGTCGTGGTGGGCGCGCCGAGCCCCTCCAACCACATAACCAAAGCGGAGCTCGCAACGGTGCGCTCCACCATCGGGCGGGAAATGGTCGTGCTCATGCCGGGAGTGGGCGCACAGGGCGGCGAGGCCGGGCCTGTGTGGCGAGTCTTCGAAGATGACCAGGTGATTGTGAACGCGGGCCGGGCGCTGATGTTTCCCGAAGGGTCGGCCTCGACACCTCAGCAGCAGGCTGCTGCCGCCCGGGGGCTCAATGCAGCGCTGAACCGCGACCGCAGGCCACCCGGAGGCGCAGCAGGCGCCGCAGGCGGGGGGCCGGGCGCCGCAGGCGAGGGGCCGGACGGGTGAGCGGATTCACGTTTCTTGGAAAGCAGCTTCGCGGGCGCTTCGGCTTTCCCTCCGGGGTGGTTGCGACGAACGCCGATGTCGCGCGATGGATGCTGACCCGTATCGACTCCCTCGGATTCTACGTCGGCAAGAGCACCACCATCGAGGGAACGAGCGGCTACGCCGAGGACATCCTCGTGCAGCCGACCGCCGACTCGCTGTGGAACGCCGTCGGCTACGCGAACCCCGGACTCGATGAAACCGTCGCGGCGTTCGAGTCGCTCGCAGCAGTCGTGCCCGAGGACGTGTTCCTCATGCCGCAGATCGGAGAGAGCACCGCCGAGCGTTTCGTCCGCTGCGTGAGAGCGTTCGATCGCCTCGGATCGGCCGTCGACGGCATCGAGCTCAACCTCTCCTGCCCGCATGCGGACAAAGCCGGCATTCTCATCGGCTCGAACGCCGAAAGTGTTACCGAAATCGTCGGTGCCTGCCGGGAGGCAACGGATAAGCCGATCGTGGTAAAGGTGAACGCCGGGGTTCCCGACGTAACCGCGGTGGCCCGGGCGGCTGTGGATGCCGGAGCCGACGCGCTCAGCCTGGTGAACACCCTCGGCGGACCGAACCCCGAGCTCTCCAACGGCTATGGCGGACTCTCAGGCCGGCCCCTCTTTCCGGTGCTCATCGAGACGCTCGCACGGCTCAGGCGCGAGACGGACATACCGGTCATCGCCATGGGCGGCGTCGGATCGGCGGCCGACATCCGGCGCGTCGACGAGATCGCGCCCGACGCGCCGATCGCCATAGGGTCGGTTCTTGCCGAGCTCGACAGCGCCGGAATCGTCGAGTATTTCCGGCGGCTCGAGAGCGATCTGGAGACCGGAGAGGATGAGGCACATCGCCTCGTCGTGCAGAAGGAGGCGCTTGAGTATCACCCCTTCGTCCTGCGGTCGAAACAGAAGCTCGCGCCCGACCTGGCGCTTCTGACTTTTCACGAGTCGATGCCGGCGCGGCCGGGACAGTTCGTTTTCGTGAAGACAGCCCGTGATCAGTCCAAGCCCTACTCGGTGGCCTCCAACGAGAACGGGGGCCTCGAGCTTCTCGTTCGCGGTGTGGGGAACGCGTCCCGGGCGCTTGCAGCAACCGAGCCGGGCGCCGTCCTGCGCATCCGGGGACCCTACGGTCGGGCGTTCAG
>JAAAOH010000040.1 GCA_009908925.1 Spirochaetota bacterium
TCACCCTACCCGCTCTTCGAGGACGGAAACCTCGGGGTTCCGAATGCGTACGCGGCCGATCCCCGTGGCGAGATCGCCGGCGCGCGGGCCGTGCGCCTGGAGCTCGACTCGGCCTCCGTACCGGCGGGGGGCCGGCAGCTTATCTTCTCTCGAAAGGGCCGCGGCGGCGCAGGAGACCCCCGCATCGTGCTTGCTGCCCACGTCGACACCAAGTACGAGACCCCGGGTGCCCTCGACAACGCGGCCGGACTGGCCACGGCGGTGGCGGTGATGGAGCGCCTGCGCGACGCCGAGCTGCGGTTCGCCCTCGATGTTGTTCCCTTCAACGGCGAGGAGTACTACGGGGTTTCGGGGCAGCTCGCCTACCTTGCCCATCGAGCGCCTTCCGCGGAGACAACACGGCTCATGATCAATCTCGACGGCCTGGGTCACCGCGATTCGGCCGGCGCGTTCTCGTTCTACAACCTCGATGCGGATGGCACCCCGGCGGCTCCGGCCGCCGCGGCCGAAAAGGCGGCAGCCCGCCTCAGCGCTGCGACGCGGTCAGCGATAGACGAGCACCCGCGCGCGACTGTCGGGGACCAATGGATTGCCGGTGACCACGCGGTCTTTGCGTTCCACGGCATCCCCTGCGTAGCCGTCACCTCCTCCAACCTGATGGAGCGGGTCGTGCACCTTACCCACACGCCCGCCGACACCGTGGACGAAGTGGATGTCGGGCTTCTCGATGCCACGGCGGAGGTTGTCGCGGGGCTCGTGACTGCGGAATAGCGGCGCCTTGCGCGCCGAGGCTGCATTGTCGACCGCGCCTGTCCGGGGTATCCTCCAGTCAACGATGGAACCGCCGCTTCTCGAGGGCCTCCGCGAGAGCCCCGTCCGCTTTGCCGGACACATCGGATTTTTCTCACAGCACTCAGTCGAAGATGTCTTCAGTCAGGGGGATTCCGTAGCTCTCCTCGGTCGAAGTGACGAGCTCTGGGCGTATACCGTTTCAGACGACTCCGCCGAGCTCTCCCGGCTATTCGCGCGGCTGGTGAGAAAGGAAGGCGTTCGAGCGTTCGCCCTTCTGGAAGAGTGGATGCTACCGCTCCTGCGCCCCCTGGGAGAGGCTACCAGTGAGCTTACCTGCATACGCTACTACTATCCCCCGGACCGACCGCTTCCCGCGCGTCCGGAGGGGATCGGCACCGAGCCTCTGACCCTGGACGACGTCGACACCATATGCGCCGAGTCCGAATATCGAGCGTATATCTCTCCCGAATACATCGCCGCCGCCATCACAGACGGGTACTCCGCAGGTATACGAGAAGGCGGACGGCTAGTTGCGTGGGGAGCCACCCACGATGACTTCGCCATCGGGAATCTCCATGTTCTGCCCCAATCGCGACGCCGCGGGTACGCCGCCGCTATCGTGGTGGAGCTTATGGATGCGCTGGTGACCGAAGGATTCGTCCCGGTTATGAACATTGAGCCTGGCAACACCGGCTCCCGTGCACTGGCGGAGAAACTCGGCTTTCTCTCTGATCGCGTTGTCACCTGGATCATTATGTAGTCCCGAATTGTGTCTTCTCCGGCTAGTACGCATCCTTACGATGATCAAGGCGCACGACGAACACAATCACCGTGTCCATGTCGATCGTATAGAACAGCCGATAATCACCGATGCGGTACCGGTAGAACTCTGATAGGTCACCACGCAAATGCTTGATGTTCGGACCAAAGAACGGGTTCTCTCGAAGGAGGGGATATACGTAGTCCCGGATCTTGCGGTAGATACGCTGGTAGTCGCGGTTCTTGTTGAGTTGTTTCCTGAACGTATCGGTTTCAGCGATACGGTAGTTACTCGACGAAGGTGTAGTTCCTGTCGGCAATATCAGCCTTACCCTTACGGAGACCCGCCATCAGTTCCGCATCATTGAGTATCTCTTCCATCTCCGCTTCCGAGGCCAGAGACTCCTCAGCAACGTAGGAGATGGTGGCGTACTCGACGAAATTGGAGATGCTCCGCCGTTCACCGGCGGCGGCATTCCGGATCAGCTCGTAGGTCTTATCATCGAGTCGAACAGTTATCGTCTTGGGCATGTCACGAGCTCCTTGCATGCAAAGTTATTCACTTTGCTTCACATCGTCAACTGTAGTGCTCTTCGTTTCCCGAGCCTCGAAGCACACGGTCTTCGAGGCTCGCTTCATCGACACCGCCGAGCCCCGCCACACACCTTGCAGTTCCAAAGCTGCTAGATTAGTTTCAGGGTAGAGTTTGCGCCGCCGCGCACACGGCGGGGGCGCTGTTCGATACGGGGGCTACCCACATGCCGATAAACATTCCCGACGCTCTTCCCGCCCGCGAGCACCTCGAGCGAGAGAACATCTTCGTGATGAGCGAGGAGCGCGCGGTTCACCAGGACATCCGGCCGCTCAATATCGCAATCGTCAACCTCATGCCGACGAAGATCGCGACGGAGACGCAACTGCTACGGCTCCTCGGCAATACCCCGCTGCAGGTGAACGTTGATCTCGTGCACACCGCCTCGCACGAGTCGAAGAATACCGATCCGGCGCATCTCGATCGATTCTACACCTCGCTCGAGCGGATTCGCAGACGGCGCTACGACGGGATGATCATTACCGGCGCGCCGGTGGAGACGATTCCCTTCGAGGAAGTGGATTACTGGAGGGAGCTCGCGGCGATCATGGAGTACAGCCTGCGCAACGTCTACTCGACCCTCCATATCTGCTGGGGAGCCCAGGCGGGGCTCTACTATCACTACGGTATCGACAAGTACCTGCTGCCGGAGAAGCTTTTCGGGGTATTCGAGCACCGGCGGCACGACGACCATGCGCCGCTGTTCCGCGGCTTCGACGAGCGATTTCCGGTGCCGCACTCACGCTACACCGACATTCACCTGGAGGAGGTCGAGGCGCGACCCGAGCTCGAGGTGATGGCAACCTCCGAGCAGGCGGGGTTCGGCGTTGCCTCGGCCTTCGACGGCCGTCAGGTCTTCATCACCGGGCACCTGGAATACGAGGTGGACACGCTCGCGTTCGAGTACAGGCGGGACGCCGCCGCCGGGCTGGACACCGCGCTGCCCCGCGACTACTTTCCGGACAATGACCCCTCCCGCCCGCCGGTGGCCACCTGGCGTGCCCACGCGCACCTGCTCTTTGCGAACTGGCTGAACTACTGCGTGTATCAGGCCACCCCCTACGATCTGGCCGAGATCGAGGAGATCGCCCCGCGGCCCCGCGGATAAGACCTACGGGTTTGCTCCCGCCCTCGGCGGCCCGACCGTCGGCGCCCGGCCACGCGGTGCCTCGAACGCTTGCGGGGCATACGGGTTGCGGCGCCGGTACTCGGTATGCAGCAGCGCGTGTGCCCGGGCACTGCCCGGCTCACCGAGAAAATGCTCGTAGAGCGCGAGGACCTCGGGGTTTTCGTGAGAGCGGCGTATGGGCGCGCTCGAGTCCTCGGCGTAGAGCCCGGCCGCACGCTGCCGCCTGCGCTCGATGGAGTTCTCAAGCGGCTGGCCGCCTCCTCCGACGCATCCGCCCGCGCAGGCCATGATCTCGATGAAATGGTAGGGAGTTTCCCCGCGACGTTTCGCCGCCCGCACCTCATTGAGGATCGTGCGCGCGTTCTCGAGCCCGTGAGCAACCGCGACGCGAATCGGTGTCCCGGCAACGTCGATTGTTGCCTCACGCACCCCCTCGGTTCCGCGGACCGGCGCAAGCTCTACGTGTTCGAGACGCTCACCGGTCTTGAGCTCGTAGGCGCTTCGCAACGCCGCTTCCATCACTCCACCCGTCGAGCCGAAAATCGTAGCAGCGCCTGAGTACGCGGAGAGTAGCTCGTCGGGTTCGGTTTCGGACAGTTCGTCGAAGTTGATCCCGGCCTGACGCATCATGCGGGCTACCTCGCGCGTGGTGAGCACGATGTCGACGTCCTGCCGGCCGCTCGATGCCATCCCGGGGCGAGCGGCTTCGAACTTCTTCGCGGTACATGGCATAACCGAGAGAGAGGTCACATGACTCTGGTCGATCCCCTTTTCATCCGCATAGTAGGACTTAATGACCGCGCCAAGCATCTGCTGCGGCGACTTGCAGGAGGAGACGTTGTCGAGCAGGTCGTCGTAGTAGGTTTCGGCGAACTTGATCCAACCCGGGGAGCAGGAGGTGATAAGCGGGAAGGGGCCGCCGTGTTCGAGCCGTTCGAGGAACTCCGTGCCCTCTTCCATTATGGTGAGGTCAGCGGAGAAATTGGTGTCGAGCACGACATCCACACCCAGCTCTCTCAGAGCGGCGTATACTTTGCCCGTCACCAGCGATCCCGGCTCGAGTCCGAACTCTTCACCAAGCGCCACGCGGACCGCCGGCGCCATCTGGGCAACCACCGTCTGTGCCGGGTCATCGATGGCACTCCACGCCGCGTCGATATCCTCCCTCTCGTAGAGAGCGCCCACCGGACAGTAGACAACGCACTGACCGCAGTTCACGCAGGGACTCGAGCCCATTTCGAACTCGTCGGCGGGCGCCACCACGGTTTCGGACCCTCGTCCATGGAAGAAGATCGAGCCGACCGACTGTACGTCATTGCAGACCTCGACACAGCGACCACAGCCGATGCACTTGTTCATGTCGCGCACGATGCTCATGGAGCTTCGGTCGACCGGCAGCCCGCGGGTGGTCTTCTCGTAGCGCAGCTCCCGCACTTCGAGCTTCTCGGCGAGATTCTGAAGCTCGCATTTCCCATGCTTGATGCAGGCAAGGCAGTCCTCGGGGTGCGTCGCGAGAACCAGCTCGAGCAGTCGGCGTCTCATCGTGCGCAGTGCGGCTGTGTTGGTGAGTACATGCATGCCGTCGCGGGCCTCGGTGACGCACGCTCGCTTGTAACCGGCCTGGCCCTCGATGTCGACCATGCACATGCCGCACGATCCGCGTGGTTCGAGGTCCTGGTGCTGACACAACGTCGGAATATCCACGCCCGCCCGTTTCGCGGCGTTCAAGACACTCGTACCGTCTTCGACGGTAATCGGCTTATCGTTCATCAACAGAGTGATCATGCCATCACCTCCCGGATATAGTCCTGTTGGCCGATATGCGCACGAAGTTCGTCACTGAAGTTGTCGAGGAGCGTCGTGAGCGCGAGGTCGATCGATTGCCCGAACGGACACAGCGACGAGTGATACATCACCTCCGCGGTCTCCCGCATGAGGCCCAGGAATTCCTCGCGCCCCGTGCCCGAGGCGATTTCGTTGGCCATATGCTCCAGTTGCCGGGTGCCGTAGCGGCAGGCGAAACACTGGCCGCAGGACTCCTCCGAGAAGAACCGCATGATGACCTCCAGAACGTGCCCCATATTCACGCTGGTGTTCATCACCACCACGGCGCCCGAGCCGAGCGATCCGCCGACACTCTTCATCGACGCAAAGTCGAGCTTGTAGTCCAGGGCCGCCTCGTCGTATACCGGCCCGGCCGTTCCGCCGATCTGCACGGCCTTGAAGCGTCCGTCGACGCCGCCGGAGGCTTCTATGAGCTCTTTGACCTCGACTCCCATCGGAAACTCGTAGACGCCGGGCGCATTCACGTGGCCGCTGAGGCAGTACAGCTTCGGTCCGGGGGACTGCGGCGCCCCGATGCTTCGAAACCACTCGGGTCCCTCCGAGAAGATGAGCGGCACGCAGGCGAGGGTCTCCACATTGTTGATGACTGTCGGCTTGTCCCACAAACCGCGGTCGGTGGGGTACGGGGGTTTGAGTGTAGGATACCCCCGGTTTCCCATGAGCGAGTTGAGAAGCGCCGTCTCGTCACCGACCACGTAGGAGCCGCCTCCCGGCATCAGTCCGACATCGAAATCGAAGCCGCTCTCGAGGATGTCCTGGCCGAGAACACCGGTGGAACGGGCCGTGTCAATCGCCGTTTGGAGTTCCGAGATTACCCGCGGATACTCGCTTCTTATGTAGATGTAGCCCTTGTGCGCCCCAACGGCGAAGGCGGCAATCGTCATTCCCTCCAGAATGAGATAGGGAGCGCGTTCCATAAGGAAGCGGTCCTTGAATGTTCCCGGCTCCCCTTCGTCCGCGTTGCACACGAGGTACACCTCGCTGTCTGTGCGCACGGTGCTCCACTTCTTTCCGGTTTCAAAGCCGGCACCGCCGCGCCCCCTGAGTCGGGCATCGGTTACCGTCTCGACAACCTCCGGCGGCCTGAGGGCGAGAGCACGTTGCAGGCCAACGTAACCTCCGGCGTTCATATACTCTTCCACGTCCGTTCCCACGCCCTCCGACGTATACCTGGTGAGATACTGCACGTGTCTCATCTCTCCACCTCCTTCACAGCCTCGTGCTCCAACGCCGCAAGGACTTCTTCCGTCTTCGTTTCGTCGAGGTTGGTGTAGAGCGTGTCGTTTACCATGAAGTTCGGGGCAGTGTCGCAGCTGCCGAGGCAATTCACCACTTCGAGCGTGAACATGCCGTCGGCCGTGGTCTGTCCTCGTCCTATCCCGAGCCGACGTCGTATGTAGCGGTAGACATCGAGTGATCCGAGAATACGGCAACTCAGTGAATCGCATAGTCGGATGACGTAGCGTCCGCGCGGTCGTCGGGAGAAGTGACGATAGAAGCTCACCACCCCCTCCGCCTCAGCAAGGGGGATGTCCAGCTTCCGGGCTATCTCCGCCAGCTTATCGCTGGTTACATAGTTGTGAAGAGGCTCGGCGTTTTGAGCATCGTGGAACAGTCGCAGAATCTCTTCGCGCCGGGGGCGCTCGTTCTCAGTTTCGACGTCTCTGGCTGCACCCATAGCACACCTCCATTGGACCAGTGATGTCGGTGCGAACTGCTGCGGGGAGCGACGTGTGGAGTAGAGGGCGCGCACTTCGCATTGGCTTCACCCCTGCCCGCCCTGGCGGGCAGTCAGTAATCGAGAGCCGACGAAGTCCAAACGCTACGGTGCATCTTCGATGTGGGACTGCAGGCTGCGGCCGTGCAATAAGCGCTCGGGCCCGACAACCATCTTTCATCTAGATTCTAATCCTGCCGGGCAGAGGATACAAGGAATAGGTATCGATTTTTACAAATCGATACCTGGAGAGCTGGTCTGCTCGACGAGTGTTAGGGTAGACATAAGAGAAGCGGACATCAAAGGTGGACTCAAGAAGACGCAGCAATCTTTCGTCAGCCTCCCGCACAGCACACAGGAGCCTGCGGGGAGTATCCGGCGTTGCCGCCGCAACCCGGATAGGAGTATGGTTGTGAGGTACCACACCGTCAAAAGGAGGACCAGCACGTGGCACCAATGAATCTCGACGCACCCCCGACCCGCCAGATCGCAATTCGCAGCCTCATCGCCGCTGCAGGCGCCGCGATTATCAACAACCTCTACTCGATTATCTACACGGCAATCACAGGCTTCTCCATTCCGGAGGTGATAAACGCCGGCTCCATTACGATGCTCTCGGTCCTGCCGGTCCTGCTCGGCGGGCTCGTGTACTGGGGCATTTCCCGATTCAGTCTGCGGGCCGCCAATATCACCCTCGCGGTGGGAACGGTCGCCATGTTCATCGTGTTCACTATTCCCACCTTCGGCGAGACGATCCAGGCGCCCGGCATGGATCCGATGGCCACTCCGGAGGGGTTCGTCGGACTCAGCCTCGGACTGCACTTTGCGGGTCCGATCCTTCTGCTCGCTCTCGTTCCGCGCTGGCGCACCGGCTGACCGCGCGGCCTCACTCGCTGAGCTCCCGAATGGTTCGGTTCAGGTCGAAACTGCGTTCGGAGATGAACCTCAGCACGGCTCGCTGGAGCGCCGCGGCAACGTCGGGTCGCTCGGCTTCGAGCTGCCGCAGTGCCGCCGTCGAGAGACGGTAGTATCGGCCGGCCTTCGTTGCGACGACCGTCGCCGCCCGGGGCTGCCCGGCGAATACCTCGAGCTCTCCGAAGATAGCCCCCGGAAGGACCGTTCGAAGGCGCATCTCCGGCTGATCACCTCGCTCGAGAAACACCCCGTACTCCCCTGACTCTGCGATGTAGAGGTGCTCTGCGGGGTCACCCTCCCGCATCAGAACCGTGCCCCGCGGCGCATCGTGGCAGCTCAGATAGTCACGGACAACAGAGGCCGCATCACCGTCGGGGAGGAGCTGCGGGAGGAGCCTGGCGAGGATCCCGTCGATGCCCGAGGAGCCTTCGGGGGCGCCGGCGGCCGGGACCTCCCTCCCCGCGGAGGTAATGATTTCTTCCTCGCATGCCTCGAGTGCATGATCAATGTCGGGATAGAATGATACCGAGCCGGTGTGCGCAGCCCGCACGCTGCTGTTCTGCATCTGCCTCATTCCCACCGGGCCGAGACTGCACATCATGATACGAATACCGCGGACCGCGGCGGTGCGGATCACCTTGTCCATGACGATCTCCGCTGAGCCGTCGATTCCACGCACGTCCCGGAAATCGAGGATGAAGAACCAGGGTGCCGGCCGCGAGCTGTCATCAAGACGACGTCGCACGTGATTCGAAATCGTGTACGCGGTAGCGAAGAAGAGAAACCCCCGCAGCCGTGC
The DNA here is from genome assembly GCA_009908925.1 of Spirochaetota bacterium. Classification (GTDB taxonomy): domain Bacteria; phylum Spirochaetota; class Spirochaetia; order DSM-27196; family PWMO01; genus JAAAOH01. Next base: position 8,549 of record JAAAOH010000040.1, read on the forward strand.
AACATGGATACGGTCACCGTTCTTGCGCAGGAGCTCGCGCACTGCGAAGGGCCACTCGACGTTGCTCTGCGCCGCGCGACCGGACATCTCCTGATACACCACCTCGGTTCGCCCGTAATTGACCACGAAGATGACCATTGATGCGAGCACGCCGATCGCCATGGCCTCGAGGATCCCGACGGAAGCGACGGCGATGAGCATCCCGATTCCCACGACGTAGTCGCTGCGCCGCAGCCGGAACCACCCATCGTAGAGCCAGTCTACGAGGAAGCCCAGACCGACAAAGACGAGCAGCGCCCCCAGCACGGGCTTGGGGAAGAGCACGAGGACGTCGCCGCCGACGAACACAGCGGCAGCACATACCCCGGCCGCCGTGAGCGTGGTCACCGGCGAGGTTGCATCCATGCGCGTGGCAAAGGCGGTGTAGCCGACGCTGTGATATGAGATCGGACTTCCGACGAGGAGTCCCGCGGCGTTTGCGGCCGCGGTCGCCGTGAGCTCGCGGTCGGGGCGGGCGTCGGCCCCGGTAAGAAGCTCAACGGCGCCGATGTTGAGCATGGCCGCGAGGGTACTGACCGCTACGGCGGTGAGCATGGTGCCCCACTCCGCGACAATGAGCGACCATCGGGCGGTCTGCAGCACGTGTGCCGAGAGCGGCAACCACAGGCGCCGTGAGCTGAACTGTCCCATGAGCCACCCTTCGGCGGTCGCGTCGGCTACGGTGCCGCCGGAGACAAACAGCGCAGCGTAGAACGCCCCCGTACCCACGACCACCGCGACAGGAAGCAGCAGCGGGTGACGACCCGTCTTCCTCGATATCAGCATGACGCCGAGCGCGAAGAGGACCGCCGGCAACCATCTGAGGATGAAGTCCGACGAGAAGAGGAGTGCAAGCTGGTCCGGCCGGGGCGTGAAGCCGGTCATGGACGTGAGGGCGCCGCGCACCATGATCCACCCGACCCCGGCGAGAAAGCCGCCCACCACCGGATAGGGCGTGAGCCGCACGAATCGGGCCAGACGCAGGCGAGCGGTCAGCAGGAAGACGACAGCGGCCGCCGCGCTGGTCGCCATGATGGCCGCGATGACGGTGTGAAATGCGTCTGTCGCCGGGAACGGTGCGGTAAACCCCGCCGCGATCGCCGTCGCCACTGCCGCCATGATCGCAATGGGTGTGTCCTGCGGGACGAGCGCACCGCTCGGAAGCTTCGAGAGGAAGGCTCCGACCGCAAGCGTCAGTGCAGTTCCGAGCAGCAGGAGCGAGGCACCACGCGAAACGAACGGCGCAAGACTACCGGAGAAGATGAGAGAAGCGTAAGAGACCTGAAACAGTGCCGTGATAACGCCGAGCAGCACCCCCGCTGCCAGACCGGCAAGCGCTCTGCGTGCCGGGGTTCCGCCGGCAGATCCGTCTGCCATGGGCGACATTGTACTAGTTGTGGGGCGTTGGCGCAGCGGGCGGCCTTTGTTGACATGAGCGCTCGCCCTACTAGAATGAAATGAAGGGGGTCGTCATGAAACGCACACTAACCGAAGACATCATCTCCGAACACCTCGTCGACGGCGAGCTCTCACCAGGCCGGGAGATCGGGCTTCGTATAGACCAGACACTCACTCAGGATGCCACCGGAACCATGGTGTATCTCGAGTTCGAGTCACTTGGTATAGACCGGGTCAAGCCCGAGGTGGCGGTGAGCTATATCGACCACAACATCATCCAGACCGACTACAAGAACGCCGATGACCACCGGTTCCTTCAGTCCTGTGCGGCGAAGTACGGGGTAACCCTCTCGCCGGCGGGCAACGGGGTCTCACACCACGTGCACCGTCAGCGCTTCGGCATTCCCGGCAAGACCCTGCTCGGTTCCGACAGCCACACCACCACCGGCGGGTGCCTGAGCATGCTCGCGATGGGCGCAGGCGGCCTCGAAGTTGCCATGGCGATGGCCGGCCGGCCGTACTACATCACCACCCCGCAGGTGTGGGGCATCTACTGCGAGGGGGAGCTTCAGCCCTTTGTCTCGGGAAAGGACGTCATCCTCGAGCTCCTGCGCCGGTTCAGCGTGAAGGGCGGCCTGGGCACTGTGATGGAGTTCTATGGACCGGGCGTGGCGAACCTCGATTTCGCCGCGCGGGCGACCATCGCCAACATGGCCGTGGACATCGGCGCCACCGCTGCAGTCTTCCCCTCGGACGAGGTGACGCGCGATTTCCTGCGCATGAACGGCCGCGAGGACGTGTGGTTCCAACGACGCACGCCCGACGACGCGGAGTTCGAGTATGTAACAGAGCTCGATCTCTCCGAAATCGAGCCCCTCGTCGCCTGTCCCTCCAACCCTGATAATGTGAAACCCGCACGGGAGCTCTCCGACGTGCCGGTACATCAGGTCATCATCGGGTCGAGCTGCAACGGCAGCTACCGCGACTTCATGATCGCGGCCCTGATGGTGGAGGGGAAACTCCGCCATCCGGAGGTCAGCTTCGAGATCAACACCGGAAGCCGCCAGACCCTGGTGAATCTGCTGATGCACGGCGGCCTCGAGAAGCTCGTGAACGCAGGGGCGCGCACCCACGAGCCGGGCTGCCTCGGCTGCATCGGCATGGGACAGGCGCCGGCCTCGGGAACGAACAGCCTTCGCACCTTTCCGCGCAACTTCAAAGGCAGAAGCGGCACCAAGAACGACGCGGTATATCTCTCCTCGCCGGAGACTGCGGCTGCATCGGCGATTAACGGCTACATCACGGACCCTCGCACC
>JAAAOH010000018.1 GCA_009908925.1 Spirochaetota bacterium
CCAGCAGGGCGCACACGGAGAGCCTGTCGAGAGTCTCCTGAGGGCGGCTTACGAGCATACGAAAAACAGAGAACTTCATGACGCCGGAAGGAAGCTTGAAGAGGCACTGTCGGTAGACTTCGACAATACCGAGGTCGTGACCGCGCTCAAGTACGTGAACTTCTGGAAAGATCGTGAGGCCTCCTCGCGGGAGGCTTCAAGTGGATTCGAGCGAGGTGAGTACCTCCTCGGTCAATGGAGACTGTTCAACGCATTCGTTCGTCGTGTCGGGGAAATATCGGAACGGTTTCTCTACGCAATTCGACAATACGCATTCGGCGAAGCGCTCGAGGAATTCGAGCGCAGCGCCGAAGAATCCGGCGGAAACGATCCGGAAATCCTCCTCCGCAGAGGTCGCTGCTATAAGGGGACCGGCGAGTACGACAGGGCCCTCGAGGTTCTGTCGAAGGCGGCCCGCACCCGCTCGGATGATCCGCACGTGCTTGCCGAGCTTGCCGATTCATACGCCCTGGTCAACGAGATCGGCAAGGCAAAGGCTTTTTTCCGAGAAGCCTTCTTCCTCGGTCCCCAGAAAGTAGATATCGGGACGCTCGAGTCGGAAATGATCGGGCGGCTCATAACCAAACTGCGGGAGCTCGGATATGAGAGCCCGGCGCTGGAAGAGTGGCTTCCGGTCTATGGAGTACTATACGGGGTGTTTTCCGTCAAGCGAGAACTCAGATCCATCGAGTACGGAAAGCTCAAACAGTCCATCTACGCCCTGGAACGCGAGTATCACGACAAGCCGGATCCCGACGGCATCGTGTGTGCAAAGCTCCTCAATCGGTACTTCTGGTTGATCGACCACTACACGAATACTCAGGAAGACCAAAGCAAGATAGATGAAGTGCTGCTGAAGATCCGGAGCACGAACGAGAAGATCTACGGCCACTACGTCAGCTAACACAGGAGAGAGATATGGCGGAAGAGCAAAAGACAGAGCAGCAGACGGAAGAACAACAAGCACCGGAGCACGAGCTGGTCCAATCGGTGGCAGATCAACTCAATCAGGAGAAATGGACCCGAGCGACGCTCAATAACTATACCGTTAACAACTTCAAAGAGCTGGATGAGCTTGTCGACAACATTATCAGCCAAGGGCTGGAAGACGAGATACTCGAGCTCTGTGAAGAGCATCTCCACCACACAAAGAACAGCATAATCGCTCTGTATCTCTCCGGTATTATCCGCCTACGCCATCAGGCAGTCGACGACAGCAACCTCGTGATGCTGATAAACATCTTCACCGACAATCACCGCTGGAATATCGTGGAGTACCTTGCAAACAGGATTCTCGATTTCGGCGAGAATCGCTTTGCGCTGAGAACACTGGCGGAGACTTACAACAGCGAGAACCAGCGCGAGAAGATGTACGATGTATGGGAGCGTCTCATCCGCGTGGACTACGAGGAGGCGGACATCGTTCGTCATCTCGCCGAGAAACGCGAGGAAGAGGGCGAACTCGAGGACGCCGTCGATTACTACAAGAAGGCCCTGCACCGCTACATCAACAAAAAGAACTTCAATAACATCAAGGAAATCTGGCATCGCCTCATTCAGTATGCGCCGGAGGACAGCGAGTTCTTCGATCATGCCGAGGGAAAAATCGCCAAAATGGTCTCCGAGGACCGCGCCGTGCAGCTTCTCGAGGACCTCTACCCGCACTACAAGAAAGAGGGAAACTGGGACCGCGCAATCGACATCCTGAAGCGAGTGCTGAGCTATGATTCCAAGAACCCGTGGGCGCGCAAGGAGATCGTCGAGTGCTACAAGCAGAAGTACGCCGATCACAGCCATCTCGATGAGTACATCCGCATTTCGAACCTCAATCAGAGCTGGAGAAACGTCCACGACGCTATCGCGGACTTCGAGAAGCATATCTCGTTCGACTCGGGAAACTTCGTGTTTCACCGCAGTTGGGGCGTCGGCATCATCCGCAAGATCGACGATGACTCGGTGGTGGTTGATTTCGCCAAAAAGCGCGGCCACAAGATGTCTCTCAAGATGGCGGTGAGCGCCCTCGACATTCTCCCCCGGGACCATATCTGGGTACTCCGGAGCATTGCGGACAAGCAGAAGCTGCACGACAAGGTGAAAAACGATCCCAAGTGGGCCCTCAGAACGGTCATCAAGAGCCTCGGCAACGCCGCCGACATGAAGAAGATCAAAGCCGAGCTGGTCCCCTACGTGCTCACGCAGCGCGAGTGGTCGTCGTGGAGCACCAAAGCGCGGCAGATCCTCAAGACCAATAAGGAGTTCGGCAATCTCACCGACAAGCCGGATTACTTCATGGTACGCGAGCAGCCCATCACCTTTGCCGAGAAAATGTACAACAAGTTTCGCGCCGAGAAGGACTTCTTCGGTCGGGTGAAGGTACTGGATGAGTTTCTCGAGCAGTCTGCAGAAGAGGAGCGCGAGTCGACGGAATCCGACCTGTTTCGGGAGATGTTCGAGTATTTTGCCGGGTTTCTACGGTCGCAGGCCGTGGTCAATGAGCAGGTGATTGCGAGCTATCTCGTGGTCAAGCGCATAACCGATCGCTTTCCATTTCTGAACTCGGGCGTGGAGCTGGACTTCGCACACCTCTTCGAGGAGATCGGCAACGTCGAGGAGGTATTCTCGCGCATCGACAACGCTGCTCTCAAGAGTGAGTTCCTCGAACAGATCAAGCAACATGTAACCGACTGGCCTGACTATTACGTACGGCTGTTTCCCTATCACCTCTCGCGCGATATCATCTTCGATCTCGAGACCCGTGGTCACGCTGATCGCCTGAAAGATATGTTCTTCAGCATCTTCAACAACTACCGCGATATGCGCGAGCCCTTCGTATGGATGGTGCGCCACTGCGCAGCCGACGACTGGTTCCAGTCACTGCCGGTGGAGTATGAGAAGCTGCTGATCGCGATGGTCCATCTGCTCGATATCACCTCGCGGGAAATCGACAACAGGCGCGACGTGAGCTTCAATCGAAAGCTCAATCGCCAGATCCATAACTATCTGTTCAAATCGGGGAACCTCGCCGACCACATCAGCCACGCGGATGAGGAAAGCGTGAATCGACTCTTCAGCCTGGTCAGTGACGTCAAGGACCTCGACCCGTCACTGGTAATCGAGATCAAGCAGCGCGTTCTCGACCGCTTCCCGGATTTCAAGTTCCACGGCGAAGCAGAAGCGGAGATCGTCAGCCGTGGCCTCATCGTTACGCCGTCCAGCTACGAGGCCAAACAGAAGCAGCTCAAGCACATCCACGAGGTCGAGGTGCCGGAGAACTCCCAGGAGATTGCCGAGGCACGAGAGCACGGAGACCTGAAGGAAAACGCCGAGTACAAGGCGGCCAAGGAGCGTCAGGACATGCTCAACACCACGGCCGCAAGACTGACGGAAGAGATCGAACGGGCACAGATCGTCCGGCCGAAAGACGTGGACGATTCTGCAATCACCTTCGGAACGAAGGTGACGCTCTACAACAAGGATTCCGGCGAACAGGAGGAGTACACGGTGCTCGGTCCGTGGGAGTCAAACCCGGAGGAGTCGGTCATTTCCTACCTCTCCCCGCTCGGCAGCAAGCTCTACAACCACAAAGAGGGTGAAGAACTCGAGCTGACGATTAACGATCGGCAGTACAACTATCGGGTGGAGAATATCGAGGTCGCCTCGTTCAGCTAGGTGACCTCAGGCTTTCGTTGATTCGTTCCACCGCGGCGTTCACGTCCGCGGCGGAGCCTCGTATTCGGCGCTCAAAGCGCCGAAAGCGCCGCCGGTCGATGACGGCATCCTCGGCAGGGTCTACGCTCATCGCAGAGATCGTCTCGGCCCATGTCGCGAGCTCCGCGCGCAGATCCTCCAGTATCCCGCGATGCGGCATCGCCCCATCCTCCTCCACTGCGTCGGCCACGGCATTCACTCTGCGCGAGAACTCGCCGAGGGCCGCCTCGGCTTCGTTCAGTTCGGCTTCACGCGACAGAACCGGAGAGGGCACCTCGGCGCCGGGAGCCGCGCGCGCAGCAGCCTCCTGGGCGGCAATGCCCGGTGCGAGAAATGCGGCGAGCACACTTGCGAGTGCCAGCGTCCGGCCGGCGGAAGGGATTGCGGGACCGGTGGCGGGGCGACCGCGGCGACCGTGGCCGCTATAACTGCTCGAGCACCGTTTCTGCATTCTGTCTGACCGCCGGATGGTTTCCTTCATCGGATTTCTCCTCGACTTTCGTCTTCAGTCTGAGTATGCGATTCCGTCCGATTCCCCGCAGACCGAAGATCTGGACGCCCGGGTCGGAGTGCGTGAGAAACTTCGAGTACAGCTCGGCGAGGGCCTCGTCTTCTTTCTGCGAGAGCTCCCGGGCGATGAATCCGAGAAGCCGCGACTGCGTCACCGACCACTCGGCATCCACGGCTTTCTCGAGCACGTTGATGGAACCCGACAAGTCATGTTCCATAAGCGCGGCGGCAGCCGCGAGCCGGCCGTTCATCGGGTTATCACTGTCGAGGAGATACTCCTCCACGAAGCTGTTTGCCCTGCCGGTGCCGAGCTGAACGAGTGTGGCAAATGCCTCAGACCGTACCCGCTCCTCGGGGTCCTGCTCGGCCTTGTAGATGACCGCAGGCACGGCATCGGTCATACCGTTTCGCGCTACGCCCTGCAGGGCGAACTGGCGCACCCGCCACACCGAGTCGCGTAATGCGGCCATGAGAGTAGGCTCGGTCTCGGGGTCCTCGAACCGACTCAGTGCCGACACCGCGTACGCGCGGACTATGGCATCGTCGGCGGAAACCATCTCCTTCAGTACGTCAAGTGCCTGCGGATCCCCGATTCGGCCGAGCGCGTCGGCGGCATAGCCCCGGATGAGCCGTGCATCGTCATCGTTGAGCGCGATGTCTACGAGGGCGTCGACGGCGGCCGACGATCCGATGTCTCCAAGTGCAAGGATGAGCTGCCCGCGAAGCTCGTCGTCGGAGGCCTCTTCGAGCGCGCCCACAAGCGCCTCCACGTCACCCTCACCACCCTTTTCACCGATCACGCGGGCCGCCTCCGCGGTGAATCCGGAGTACGGGTCCGCCGCGATCGGGCGAACCGCGCCGACGGCCTCCGGGGGAAGATCAAACTCTCCGTTCCGCAGGTAGGAGAGCGTCGCGCGGACCAGCTCCGGCCGCTCGTCGCGGTGGAATTCCAGAACCTCCACCGCTTCGTCTATCGCCACGTCGGCGTTCATTTCCATGAAGAACTCAAAGATCGAGGCCTTCAGCCGCGGGTTCAACGAGCTCTGCAGCAACGCCTCCACTTCGTCGTTGAGCTCGGTTACGCCGTTGCTGCTGAGCACCGGAAGCAGCTCCTCGACCTGAGTGTCGATGCCGTAGAGAAGGGTTTCCCGCCACTGCTCGATAAGTGGTTTCTCTTCGTCTTCCGCCTCAGCGGGAGCGGACGACTCCCCGGGTGCGTTCTCCGCCGCAGGCGCCTGTGCTTCGGTCGGCGTCCCGGCTTCGCCCGGTGTTTCGGCTCCCGTCGGCGCCTCCTGGGAGGAAACGTTCAGCGGGACGAAGAGAACCAGCGCGATCATAAGCAGGGTCAAAATGCGGGCCGGTGCTGAGGTGGCGACACCGACGGCGCGGGCGACGGCAACGGCGTAGGCCGCGACGCGGGCGACGGCAATGGCGTTGAGCGGGCCCGGCTGATCCTTGTAGCGCATATGTGTCGAAATCATGAGTTTCTCCGTGTTTTCAGGAAGGCGGAAAAAGCCTCCACCCTCAGAATGTAGTACATGCCGAGGCAGATGACGATGGATGCGGCCCCGGGAATCGCAAGGAGACCCAGATTTCTGAAGGTGCTGCCGTCCTCCCACCACGGGCCGGTCCTGCCCAGGTACACGCGGATGAACACCGCGATGGGAATGAGGGCGGCGAATACCTTGCCCAGGGTCACCAGGATGCGCCCGAGATCGATGCCTCCGAGCGCCAGGGAGCTGCGGTAGAGAAAGATCAGAAGCCCGACCGTGAAGGCGATGGAGTTTGCCAGGGCCAGACCCCGCACGCCCAGCCGCGTCTCTTTCAGCCAGAGACTGAGCCCGACATCGAGGACCAGGGTCACGACGGCCACGATGAGCGGGGTGCGAAAATCGTCGGTTGCGTAGAAGAAGCGCTGAAAGAAGTTGTAGGCACCGACGCTCAACAGACCCAGCGAGTAGTACATGAGAACCTCGCTCGTGAGCACGGTGAACCTCGCCTCGAAGGCACCGCGCTGCAGGGCAACGGCAATGATCTCACGGCCCAGCAACGACAGCACCAGCGCCGAGGGGATGAGCAGTGTCACCAGGTAGCGGAACCCGAACTGAAGCGTTTCGCTCAGCCCGTCACTGTCTCTCGCCGCCGCCTGGCGGCTCATCCGCGGGAAGAGCACCGTGGTAATGGCCGCCCCGAATATGCCGAAGGGCAGCTGCCAGAATACCAGTGCGTTCGTCATCGCCGAGCCGCTTCCGTCCTCGAGACCACTTGCAAACAGGATCGCGACCTGCTGGTTTATTGTGAATATGGAGGCCGTGCCGACGACCGGCAGCCACTGGCGCAACACTTTGCGAAACCGCGGGTCCCGAAAGTTCCAGCGGGGCAGGAGGCGGTAACCGAGGCCCCGGAAGGAAGGGAACTGGAAGAGAATCTGAATCACGCCGCCGGCCAGGACGCCCACCGCCATCGAGAAGATGCCGAGACGGCGGTGCAGAAGGAGAATCGACGTGATGACGGTAATGGAGAACAGCACCGGTGTGAGCGCAGGTACCAGGAAACGGCGGTGGGAGTTGAGCGTAGCCATGAGGACGGCGCTGAGGCTGATGAGCAGGGTATAGTGGATGAACCACCGGAAGGCGTCCGCCGCGAGAACCTGCCGCTCGAGCTCGGGGAAGTCGAGGATGACGTTGACCACCGGCTGCGCGAACACCACGGCAAGCAGCATTACGGGTGCAAGCACGGCAAACTGGAAGGTTGCAATGCTTCGCACCAGGCCCCGCGAGGTCTCACCAGAGGGGTCTTCCACGATGCTCTGCGAGAGCACCGGAATGAACGCGGAGGAGAGTGCCCCTTCGGCGGTCAGTTTTCGCAGGTTGTTCGGTATGGTGAACACGAGGTTCAGCACGTCGGCGTTGCCAGACGCGCCGAAAATCGCGCCGATCACTGCGATCCTCACGAAACCGAGGAGGCGCGAGGCAAAGGTGGAGGCCATGACCGCCACGGTCGACCGGGCACTTCTGCCGAGAGATCGCTCAGACTGCTGCATTCCGCGTGTACCGTCTCATGAACTCGGCCGAGAACTCCGTGAATCTGTCCGCTCGGATCGCCTCACGAATATCATCGACCAGACGGCCAAGAAAGAACAGGTTATGCTGCGTGGCGAGCACGGGACCCAGAATCTCCTTCGCCTTGAAGAGGTGCCTCAGAAAGGCGCGTGAGTACCGGCTGCAGGTGGGACACCCGCACTCGGCATCCAGCGGGCTGGTGTCGCCGGTGAAGCGGGCATTATTCAGCGCCAGGCGCCCGTCGCGGGTGAAAACCGTTCCGTTCCTCGCGGTTCGCGTCGGGAACACGCAGTCGAACATGTCGATGCCGTTCCGCACCGCCTCCAGTATGTATTCCGGAGTGCCCACCCCCATCAGGTAGCGGGGTTTGTCCGCCGGAAGCAGCTCCGCCGTAATGCCGAGGTATTCCACGAAGCGATCGAAGGTCTCGCCCACCGAAAGTCCGCCGACGGCGTAGCCCGGGAAATCGAGATCGACGAGCTCGGCGGCGCTTTCTTTCCGCAGGTCGGAAAAGAAGTTGCCCTGAACGATCCCGAACACCAGTCCCTCGTATGACTCCGGAAGCCTGTCCCAGGTCTCGATTGCGCGGCGCGCCCACAGCGTCGTGATGTCCTTGGCCTCTCTGGCCTCCGCATGGTCGATATCCGGCGGGGTGCACACGTCCAGCACCATCTGTATATCGCTTCCAAGCTGTCCCTGCACCTCCGCTACCAGTTCGGGCGTCATGTGGTGGCGGGAGCCGTCGATATGTGACCGGAACTCCACGCCATCCTCCGTGATCTTCCGAAACGGTGCGAGCGAGAACACCTGATAGCCGCCGGAGTCGGTGAGAATGTTGTGGGGCCAGGTGGAGAACTCGTGAAGCCCGCCGAACTCGCCGATCACCTCCATACCAGGTCTGAGGTACAGGTGATAGGTGTTTCCGAGGATCAGTCGAAACCCGAGGTCCTCAACCTGCCGATGTGTCAGCGCCTTCACGGTGCCGTTGGTGCCGACCGGCATGAAAACCGGCGTCTCAACGGGCCCGCGCGGCAGCGTCAGGCGACCGACGCGGGCCGCAGAGTTGTTGTCGCGGTGCTCGATCCGCAGCGGCGAGCGTCTGCTACGTGCGTGCATGTCGAAATCCGATAATGCCGAGTATGAGAAACAGGAAAAACCCCGCCCAGGCCCCTGCCCACGGCGGTATGGTTCCTGCCGAGGCAAGCAACCCCGTCACCATTCCCACGATGTAGTACACCACCGAGAGAGAAAGTGAAACGAGAAGGCTCATCAAGAGAATGTTCTTCTGGAAGCGGCTCCCGACCGCACTTGCAATCAGCGTGACGATGAAGGGTGTCAGAGCGAATGAGAAGCGTTCATAGTAACTCGTGAGAGCTTCGCGGTGCGGCAGGCCGGCCTGTCTCAGCTCCCGGATGTAAGCCTCAGCCTCTGCCAGATCCATCTCCTCGATATCCTGCGTTCGGCGGCGAAAGGTGCCCGGGTCGGCTGTAAGCCTCGGGTCCTCGACGATCCCCTGTGACCGTCGCTCCAGCGTGTCGTCCTCCGCCCGCTCGAAGACCACTGCCTCATGCAGAACCCATCTGCCGTCTCGCCACTCAGCCCAGTCTGCGTTGATTCGCTGTTCGAGACGTCCGCTCGCGTCTCGCAGGAGGACCGTGAGCCCCGAGAGCGTGGCGGTCGCGTCGTTGTAGTAGTCGGCGTGGTAGATGACGCGGTTTGCACCGCCGAGAAGCGTTACATCGGTGTTACTGAAAGAACGGTTCACGTTCAGAAGCTCCCGGGTCAGTGCTGTTTTACGGCTGAAGGTGTCGATTACCACCGATTCTTCGAAAACGAAGGAGCCCGCGCTCAGAAGCAGGCCGGCAGCAATCAGAGGCGCTGCGAAGCGGTGGAGCGGCACGCCCGACGCCAGCACCGCGATCAGCTCATTGTTGCTGTAGAAGATCCCGAGTGTGTAGGAGGCGGCGAACAGGACGGATATCGGAAGTGCAAAGGACACGCTCTTCGGCACGTACAAGAGCTGAGCGCGAGCCACCTCGGAAAGTGGGACTTCCAGGTTCAGGTAGCGGACCAGATTGGAGAAGAGGTCAACCAGCTGAAGTACCAGCACGAAGAACAGAAGCGACACGAGAAGCACGGGTATGAATTGAGAGAGGACCATGCGACTGAGGAGTCTCATCGATGCCGCCTCACGAAAAAGACCAGCCCTCCGAGCCCGAGCAGAAGCAGATTCGGTGCCCACATGGACAGGAAGGCCGAATAGGAGAGCTGCTGCGTGCCGAGAGTCTGTCCCGCTATGAGCATCGCCCAGTACACCACGGCAACCATCAGACCGACGGCAAACCCCACCGATCTGCCGCTCCTCCGCGTGAGAAGCCCCACCGGAAAGGCAAACACCGTGAAGGCAAGACAGGCAAAGGGAATGGAGAACTTCTTGTGGAACTCGATCCAGTAGATCTGCAGGCTCCGATCGCGAATCACGCGGGAATCCGAGCGCTGCAGCGACTCGAGGCGCGCACCCAGCTCCGAAGGGGACGGCAGACGCCGAGCCCCGTCCTCGCCGTACACACCCATCCTGCTTGCCGCGAGATAGTCCCGATACAGCGCCGACCGCTCGCGCGCCACGGAGGCCTCGTGCGTCCGGCGACGCTCGGAAAGCTCCGCCCGCTTTTCGCGGATCACGGAGTATACGTCCACTGAGCTCATCTCTCGTGGACCCGGTGAGCGGACCGAGAAGGTGATGTCTCGCAGCAAGACATTGTAGACCATGGATGCCGCAGAGAAGTACTCGTAGCCGCCCTCACCAGCCCGTCCCTGCTGACTGAATACATCTTCGAGCTCAAGAGACAGTACCCCGGGTGCCGGGCCCTCCTCGGTGAGCCGCGCCTGCTCAGCGGAGATGACGCGTCGCTCTCCACCTTCAGGGGCCTCGATGATCACGAGGTCGTCTATACCCTCCCCGTCGACGTTTCCGGTCACGAGAGTACTGTCCCGGTACCTGATCACAGAGTGAGGCTCGAGCTCGAGTCTCGGATTGGAGTAGAGCAACTCGCGGTAGAGATTGCCGAACCTGATGGTGCCGAGAGGAAGAAAGTAATCGTTCATCACGAAAGAAAACACCGAGAAAGCGATCCCGAGCAGGAGCATCGGCACGAACAGAACCCGGTGCGAGATACCCGACGCGCGGAAGGCGATAATCTCGTTGTCCGAGGACAGCCGGCCGACCGCCATCAGCGCACCCACGAGTGCCCCGAAGGGGAACGAAAGCGCGACGATGGAGGGAAGCGAATAGAGAATCAGCTTGAGGACGTCGACCAGTGGCACATCCTTGGCCAGGATGTCTTCCGCGAGGAGAAGGAGCTGATTGACAAAAAAGATGAAAAAAAAGAAGAGAAACGCCACGAGGAACGAGAGTAGAAACTCCCGGGCCACATAGGCGTATGTCGTGTAGTACCTCCGCCCCGGCATAGGCGCTCAACGTCCCGTAGAGCCGAAGCCTCCGCTCCCCCGAGTCGAATCGCTCAGGTGCCCGGGCGCGAACTCGGCCCTCACAACCGGCGCGATCACGATCTGCCCGATGCGCTCCCCGCGGTGTACCAGGAACTCCTCCTCACCGAGGTTGATCAGAATGAGTCGGATTTCTCCCCGATAGTCCGAATCGATCGTGCCGGGAGCGTTCAACAGTGTCACACCGTGGTGTGCGGCAAGACCAGAACGGGGGCGAATCTGCCCCTCGTATCCACGCGGAATGGCGAGCCTCACCCCTGTGGGAATGAGCTCCCGCCCGCCGGCCGGAATGGCTACGGGATCGTCCACCGCCGCCTTCAGATCGGCGCCGGCCGCGTCGGCGGAGGAGTACACCGGTGTAAGGTCCGGCGGACACTCGCAGGGAATGCCAAGCGCCCTCCATGTCTCACTCAGGGTGTACTCCTCGTTCATGAGCTAGTCGCGCCTGCGATCCCGGTCACCGCGA